>RFSD01000030.1 GCA_009924165.1 Chitinophagia bacterium
GTCTTACATCTTTTTTTGTAGCCGAATGATTTGCCATGTACTAATTAATTTTCAGGAGGGCAAAGGTAAGGGACTTGTGCAAATATTAAAAATTAAAATGAGAAAAAATAAAAATTCAGTATAACATATTGAAATTCAATTAGTTGAAATGAATTCAAAAACTAATTTTTAAACTATTTGAGTATAATTTGTGGAATATCTATGAAAACACAAAAAATAGGGGTGCTTTAGATCAAAATCTTACTTAGATTTTTAGCGCATTTTACTTTATTAATCAATCATTTAAACCGATATTTGCGTACCTGGTTTTACAAATAAACGAAAGGAAATACAATGAAGGATTTCAGCTATATCACCAACTCCCATCCAGCCTTCATAGAAGGTTTGTACCAACAATTTTTAACTGATCCAGCGTCAGTAGACCCAGATATCATTAAATTTTTTGAAGGCTTCGATTTTGCAATCCAAAATGGCACATCAGCATCAGCTCAAGCCCCTTCATCCCCCACATCCAATGTAAGTGCAGATTGGGCGAATGAAATTAAAGTATACCGTTTGATATTGGGCTACAGAAATAAAGGACATTTAATTGCTACCACAAATCCTATTCGTACACGAAAGGACAGAGGTGCTAATTTAGATCTATCATGCTTTGATTTAACGGAGGCAGATTTAAATAAGACATTTCAGGTTGGATCTATCATTGGATTAGGTGCAACGACATTAAAAAATATACTTAGTCATTTACAAAAAACCTATGCACATAATTTGGGCATAGAGTTTAAATATATTTCTGATCAAAAAGTAATCGATTGGTTAACCGATGAATTTGAAAACAAATTCAGTCAACCAATTCCATTAGATCAGAAAAAACACATTCTTGAAAAATTAAATCAAGGAGTCATTTTCGAAAAATTCTTACACACAAAATACATTGGACAAAAGCGTTTCTCATTAGAGGGCGGGGAGTCTACAATTCCTGCATTGGATGCGATCATCAATACCGCTGGAGAAAATGGTGTAGAAGAAGTAGTGATTGGTATGGCACATCGTGGAAGATTGAATGTGCTTGCAAATATCATGGGCAAGACCTATGAACAAATTTTTAGTGAATTTGAAGGTACTGCAGTATTAGATCAAACCATGGGTAGCGGTGACGTGAAATACCATATGGGCTTCTCTTCTGAAGTGACTACTTTCAGCAATAAAAAAGTCCATCTTAATTTGATGCCAAATCCTTCGCATTTAGAAGCAGTTGATCCGGTTGTTTTAGGATTTGCGAGAGCTAAGTCGGATATCTTATACAAGTCTGATGTTTCTAAAATTTTACCAATTCTAATTCATGGTGATGCATCGGTTGCTGGTCAAGGTATTGTATACGAGATATTGCAAATGTGTCAATTGAATGGTTACAAAACAGGCGGTACAATTCATTTTGTAATAAACAATCAAATTGGATTCACAACAGATTTTGACGATGCAAGAAGTGCAAACTATTGTACTTCAATTGCTGCTATGGTTCAAGCACCTGTATTGCATGTGAATGGAGATGATGCGGAAGCAGTTGTCAAAGCCGTTCAGATTGCAACAACCTATAGACAATTATTCAAGAATGATATTTTCATTGACATGGTTTGCTACAGAAAACATGGACACAATGAAGGGGATGATCCAAAATATACGCAACCTCAATTGTATAGTTTAATTGAAAAACATAAGAATCCAAGAGAAACTTATGCAGAATACCTTTTACAAAATGGAGAAGCAAGTGCGCAAGAATTGGCAAAGGAAATGGAAAAGAAATTCTGGTCCGATCTTCAAGCAAGATTAGATGAGGTGAAACAACATCCATTGCCATATAAATACCAAGCCCCAGAATTAGCTTGGAAAGCAATGCGTAAAGCAACCAACGAAGATTTTATTAGTTCACCAGATACTTTTATTACTGCTGAAAAAGCGAAATCTATTTTTGATGCACTAATGAAATGGCCAGCTAATTTTACGCCATTAAAAAAAGTCGATAAGTTAATTCAAGAGAAAGTAAAATTATACGAGACAGAACAAAAGATAGATTGGGCAACTGGTGAATTAATGGCTTATGCTTCTTTATTAGCAGAAGGCAAAACAGTTCGAATGAGTGGACAGGATGTGAAGCGTGGTACATTTAGTCATCGTCATGCAGTTTTAGTTGATGAAAATACCAACGAACAATTCAATCGTTTGAATCAGGTGGCAGAAGGACAAGAACCTTTTAGAATTTACAATTCATTATTGAGTGAGTACGGCGTACTTGGATTTGAATACGGCTATGCATTAGCAAACGCCGATGCTTTAGTGGTATGGGAAGCGCAGTTTGGAGATTTCTCAAATGGCGCACAAACAATCATCGACCAATTTATTGCAGCAGGTGAACAAAAATGGCAACGTCAAAATGGGGTGGTCATGTTATTGCCTCATGGATACGAAGGCCAAGGTCCAGAACATAGTAGTGCTAGATTAGAGCGTTATTTACAATTGTGTGCAGAACATAATATGGTGATCACTAATGTAACCACTGCGGCTAATTTATTCCATGCATTGAGAAGACAATTAACATGGTCATTCAGAAAACCAATGATTAACTTCTCGCCTAAAGCGAATTTAAGAAGCCCAGCCACATATAGTCCAATAGCTGATTTAACAAAAGGTGGATTCAAAGAAGTGATTGATGATACATTTGTTCAAAAAGTAGAAGACGTTAAAAAAGTATTGTTCTGCTCTGGTAAGATTTATTACGAAATGGCAGAGCGACAAAAAACAGAACAAAGAACAGATATCGCCATTGTACGTATAGAACAATTGTATCCATTGCCTGTTCAACAGATTACAGCATTGCACCAAAAATATGGTAAAGCAATTTGGTTCTGGGTACAAGAAGAACCTTTGAATATGGGTGCTGCAAGTTTCTTGCAGATGAATTTAAAGGCGATTAAATACGGTGTGATTAGTAGACAAGCAAGTGCTGCAACAGCAACTGGATATGCTAAAGTGCACGCTAAAGAACAAAATGAAATAATAACAACTGCGTTTTCTATCTAAAATATTAAAACATGATTTCCATTAAAGTACCTACAGTAGGAGAATCTATCACAGAAGTAACTTTGTTAAAGTGGACTAAGCCAGAAGGCGCTTGGGTAGACCGTGACGAAGTCATTGCTGAGTTAGAAAGTGAAAAAGCAACTTTCGAAGTGAACGCTGAACAAGCGGGTACATTGCATCATAAAGCAACCGAAGGGGATAGTATTTTAATTGGTGCTATTTTAGCAGACATTGATGAAAAAGCGACTAAGCCAGCTGGTGAAGCGCCAAAGCCTGAACCTGTTGCTACTGCTCCTGCAGCTCCTTCAACTCCAACGGCTCCAACGTCCACTGCACCTGTAACCAGTGTAGCAAATAATGTAAAAGCAACACCTGTTGCTGCTGCCATCATCGCAGATAAAAAAGTAGATACCAATCAAATTAAAGCGAGTGGTTTTGCTGGAAAGATTACAAAAGTGGATGTATTGGATGCTTTAAATAATCCAGGTAAAATACAGTTCGCTGGACAAGACTTATTCTCTCGCAATGTGCGTCCAGAAAAAATGTCTAACCTAAGAAAAACAATTAGCCGTCGTTTAGTTGAGGCAAAAAATACCACTGCCATGTTAACTACTTTCAATGAAGTAGATATGACTGGCATTATGCAGATTAGAAAACAATACAAGGATAAATTTAAAGAAGCACATGGCGTGAATTTAGGATTCATGAGTTTCTTTGCCAAAGCTTGTGCGATTGCTTTGACAGAGTGGCCTTCTGTGAATGCATTCATTGACGGAGACCAATTGTTATACCATGATTATGCAGACATTAGTATTGCTGTAAGTACGCCAAGAGGTTTGACTGTTCCTGTCATCAGAAACGTGGAAAGCTTAAGCATGGCTGGAATCGAGAAAAAAGTAATTGAATTAGCAGGGAAGGCAAGAGATAGCAAGTTGACTGCAGAAGAATTAACCGGCGGTACTTTTACCATCACCAACGGTGGGGTATTTGGAAGTTTAATGAGCACACCAATCATCAATATTCCTCAGTCTGCAATATTAGGCATGCATAAAATTCAAGATCGTCCAATGGCGGTAAATGGTGAAGTTAAAATCTTGCCAATGATGTACTTAGCTTTAAGTTATGATCACAGAATCATTGATGGTCGTGAGAGTGTAGGCTTCTTAGTAAGAGTAAAAGAGTTATTAGAAAATCCAGCACTTTTATTAATTGCAAAAGATCCCGTTGCAAGTTTATTGGAATTATAATTCAAAGAAAAAAGAATATCAGAAAGTCATGTTTTGCATGACTTTCTTTTTTATAGCATGACGCATCAAAATCAACATCAAGAAACTGCTCAAAAATTAATTGCTGCTTATCAAGGGCCGGAGCCCTTGGCTGCTTTCTTGAAAAAATATTTTGCTGCCAATAAAAAACACGGAAGCAAAGATCGAAAGAGCATCAGTGCTTTTTGTTATGCACATTTTAGGGAAATGCATGCGGATTTCCCATTACAGGAGGCTATTTCAAAGGAAATTGATATTCCAACATTTATACATTCCCATACCATTCAGCCCTTATTATTTATTAGAATTAGACCTTGGCAAAAAGAGAAAGTAATAGCAGCATTGCTTGCCGCGTCTATAGAATATACCCAAGTGCATGAACATTGCTTTGCATTTTCAAATACCACCGCTTTACAAAATGTATTGGCATTGAACAAAGAGGCAGTGATTCAGGATCTTAACTCTCAAGCACTTGCTGAATTATTGAATTTCGTTCCAACAAGTTTGGAAACACCCATTCATGTTTGGGATGCCTGTGCAGCAAGTGGGGGTAAAACTATTTTGATGTTTGATACGATGCAGAATATACGTATGCATGTGTCGGATGTGAGAGAAAGTATTTTATTCAACGCAGACAAACGCTTGCAAGAAGCCGGGATTCGTCCAGCAAGTGTCCAAGTGATCGATTTAACCGAACCATTTGATATCAAAAAGCCTTTTGATTTTGTTTTTGCAGATTTGCCTTGTTCAGGTTCTGGAACATGGGGTAGGACGCCAGAACAAATTGCTTTTTTCAAAAAGAAAGATTTAGAAAACTATACCAACTTGCAATCAAAAATTATTGCTAATATTTTACCTACTGTTAAATTAAATGGTCATCTACTTCTTGCAACTTGTTCTGTATACGCAGCAGAAAATGAAGCACATGTAAATGCAATTTTAGCTCAAGGTCAATTTGAATTAATAAAGCAGCAATATTTTATTGGTTACACAAAACAAGCAGACACTTTGTTTGGTGCTATACTAAAACGCCGCTCTGTATAATACCTCCGGCAACCACATCGTCACCTTCATAAAACACCGCACTTTGTCCAGGTGCAATGCTCTTTACATTTTCGTAAAATCTTGCTTGAACACCCATGTCGGTATGAGATAAGGTGCATAATGCACCACTGTCATGGTATCTAATTTTTGCCATCAAGTCCATGTCTGTTGGTAGATGATCGTATTTGATCCAATTCATTTTTGCTACCATCATATCGTTCTTATCTAAGTCTGCTTCATCTCCAATCACCACAACATTTTTCTCAGGATCAATCGCTGTAACATAGACTGGATGGCCCATTGCTAATTCTAATCCTTTTCTTTGACCAATGGTATAAAATGGATAGCCTTTATGTTTGCCTAATCTTTTTCCTTTATTGTCAACAAACCATCCGCCATTAACTTTTTCTTCTAATCCATCCACACGGCGTTTTAAAAATCCTCTATAATCATTGTCGGGAACGAAACAAATTTCATAGCTCTCGCTTTTTTTAGCCAGTTCTGGGTAGCCCATATCAATCGCCATTTGTTTGATATCTTTTTTATGCATGCCACCAAGAGGAAGGATGGTACGTTTTAGTAAGTCTTGATTCACGCCCCATAAAACATAGCTTTGATCCTTGGTTTCATCTAATCCTTTTGAAATCACATAACGTCCATTGTCGTGTTGACGTACTTTAGCATAATGTCCTGTTGCAATAAATTCACATCCCAAAGCATCCGCCCTTTTAAGTAAGGCGCGCCATTTAATATGCGTGTTGCACATGACACACGGGTTGGGGGTTCTGCCAGCTAAATATTCTTCTACAAAATTTTCGATGACAAAGTCACCAAATTCTTCTCTGATATCTAATATATAATGAGGAAATCCATTGTTCACTGCCGCCATTCTAGCGTCGTTGAATGAATCAATATTGCAACAGCCTGTTTCCTTACCATTGGCATTGCTGGTGGAATAATCCCATGTTTTCATGGTAATTCCGACTACTTCATATCCTTCGTTGTGTAAGAGTATTGCAGCGACTGTGCTGTCTATTCCGCCGCTCATTGCGACAAGTACCTTTCCTTTTTTGCTCATATTTTGGTGGCCAGTTAAAAGTTGGCTTGGCACAAAAGTAATAAAAAATTACTACCTTCATTGTCCTAGAAAGTTAAAATATACAATATGATAAAGTTACAAGTCATCGGGAATTTAGGCAAGGATGCCGTGGTGAATAACGTAAATGGCAAGTCTGTCATCAACTTCAACGTGGCGCATACAGAAAAATACAAGGATGCGCAAGGGGTACAAAAAGACAGAACTACTTGGGTAGATTGTTCTTATTGGACAGATAGAACTGCTGTAGCACCTTATTTAAAGAAGGGTACACAAGTATATGTAGAAGGTACACCAGATGTAAGATCCTATACTACGACAGATGGCCGTCAAGGAGCATCATTGACCTTAAGAATCGTTTCGGTACAATTATTAGGTGCGAAGCCTTCAAGTGGTTCTGGTGGAGAACAATCTAACTATGGTGGTGAATCAAATCCTACTCAAAGCTATAATCCTGCACCAACAGCTACAGCTGATAGCAATGAAGCAATGGACGATTTACCATTCTAATGTATTTTAAGCTTTAGCTCTAAAGGTGTACTTGTTAGTACACCTTTTTTATTTGTAAATTTGTGTCATGGAATCAAATCATACTTACCAACAATTAGCTGCATTTGCAAAAGCTGTTTTTTTAAAAATGGGCTGTACTGATTCTGATGCAGCATTAGCGACTAAAGTATTGTTATCTGCCGATTTAAGAGGCATTGATAGTCATGGTATTGCTAGATTGGTGGGTTATGTAAGATTATGGGAACTTGGCAGAATCAATGCTACACCAAATATTAAGATTATTCATGAAACGCCTTCTACGGCTGTAATTGATGGCGACAGAGGTTTAGGATTAATTGTTGCTCCAAGAGCCATGGAGATTGCCATGGAGAAAGCTAAACAAGTAGGGACAGGTTGGGTCAGTGTAAAAAATAGTAATCATTTTGGTATTGCAGGTTACCATGCTATGATGGCTTTAGAACAAGAGATGATTGGTATTGCCATGACCAATGCAAGCGCATTAGTGGCACCTACATATGCAGCAGAAAAATTATTAGGCACCAATCCTATCGCAGTGGCTATTCCAGCTGGTGAAGCAGCGCCATTTGTAGCAGATTTTGCAACGACTACAGCAGCCAATGGTAAATTAGAGATTGCACAAAGAAATAATACAACTATTCCTTTGGGTTGGGCACAAGACGCAGCAGGTAATCCAACACAGGATGCCAATATTTTAAAAAATGGTGGAGCACTTTTGCCATTAGGATCGGAGAAAGAGCAGGGTAGTCACAAAGGATATGCATTAGGTTCGATTGTCGATATTTTTTCGGCTGTTTTAAGTGGTGCTAGTTTTGGTCCATGGGCACCACCTTTTCCTGCATATGTTCCCATGCCAGAAAATATGCCAGGTGAAGGGCTGGGACATTTTATTGGTGCCATGCGTATTGATGCATTTAGACCCGCAGCAGATTTTAAATCGAATATGGATTTATGGTTGAATCGATTCAGAAATGCAACCCCTGCAGCAGGACATGATCAAGTGTATGTAGCAGGAGATTTAGAACGTGCGATGGAAAAAGAACGCATGCAAAAAGGCATTGCATTGGTGGATGGGGTACAAAATGATTTAAAAGCATTAGCAGAAAAAATGGATTTGAATTTTGATAGACTTTTTAAAATAAAGATGGAATGAAAATAATGAAGTTTGGTGGAACCAGCGTTGGAAAGCCAGAGAGGATGCGTCAAATTGCAGAATTAATAATAGCGGATAACGAACCAGTGATAGTGGTGTTGAGTGCATTAAGTGGCACGACCAATGCCTTGGTTGAGATAAGTCATCGATTGGCAGCTTCAGATAAAGAGGGTGCAAGCGAAAAAATAGCAATACTAGAAAAGCATTATCAAAATTTTATACATGAATTATTACATGATGCTACTTTACTTGCAAAGGCGAATGCAGTATTGAATGAGCATTTTGAATTTTTAAGAATAACTCAAAAAATTTCTTTGAGTGATGCCTTGAATAAGGATATAGGCTATATTTGTCGAAATGCAAGGGGCGAAGTAGATAACTTAAAAAGAGGAGGAAGCGATTATACGGCTTCTTTAATTGCTGCGGCTGTTAAGGCAAGTGTTTGTGAAATATGGACTGATATCGATGGTATGCACAATAACGACCCAAGAGTTGTTGAAAGGACTGTGGCGATTGAACAATTGAGTTTTGATGAAGCAGCGGAGTTAGCATATTTCGGTGCAAAAATCCTACATCCAACATGCATTTGGCCAGCACAACAAGAAAATATTCCGGTGAAATTGTTAAATACAATGGAGCCTAAAGCGCCAGGTACAGTTATCAAGAAAGAAGCAGGTACAATTGGAGTGAAAGCAGTTGCGGCTAAAGATGATATTATTGCGGTGAAAATTAAAAGTACAAGAATGCTATTGGCATATGGTTTTTTAAGAAAAATCTTTGAAGTTTTTGAAAAATATAAAACGCCAATCGATATGATTACAACATCGGAAGTAGCAGTATCTGTAACAATTGACAGCGATTTACATTTAGCGGAGATCATAGCAGAATTGAGCAATATTGCATCTGTAGAAGTGGAAAGAGGTCAAACAATTGTATCTATAGTAGGAAATAAAATTGCGAAGACTGATTCTATCTTGAGAAAACTATTCAATTCGATTGACGAAATCCCTATTACAATGGTAAGCTATGGTGGAAGTGCTCATAATATTAGTCTTTTAATACCTAGTAAGCATAAGACTAAAACATTACAATTGATTAATAAAGGATTATTTAATTTATAGTAGCCAATTTAAGTTTTTAGAATTTGGCTCCAATTGAAAAAAAGAAGTTTCGACCGTCAGCTGGTAATGCGCCTGGTCCAGGATATCCTCCTGCGCGTCTTGTAAAATACATTGCATCTTGCAAATTATTGATTCCAGCTTTTACATGCATTTTTTTTGAAAACTTATATGATGCAGTTAGATCTAAAATAGAGTAGGAAGGAATGAGACCGATATTGCCATTTGTTGATGGAGTATTGGTATTATTGGCATCGCTAAATGCAGCTCCAACATGACTTAATTGAGTGGTGAATAAAAAACCTTTATAACCAATACTTAGTCCAGTTCTTAGAATATCTTGAGGTGCATTTTCTACTTTTTTCCCTTTGGTATTGGCATCTTGATGGTTGCCACTATATCTAGCATCTGTATAGGAATAGGAACTAAAAAATATAATATCAGAATGTACACTATTTGAGAAAGCCCTTATTGGATTGAATTCGATATAGGTTTCTAATCCTTTACTTGTGCTTGCGCCCACATTGGTTACTAGTCTGTAGTTCGCACCTAATGGAGTAATAGTTCCTACTCGATTATTGTATTGTAAATAAAATCCACTTATATCAAATTGAAGGTAATTTTTCACTTTACCTCTGTAGCCAAGATCCAAATTATATCCCCTTGCATCTTTTAAATCTTGGTCAATCAGATCAGTAGTAGGGGGTGCTTGTAAATTTGCAAATTGAATAGGCCTATATGCTTGAGAAAAATTCGCATAGAATTCTGTAGTATTTGTTAAATGGTATTCTGATCCAATTCCAGCAAGTATAAAGCTTCTACTTCTTGTGATATTTTGAAGTTGAATTGACCCCCCATTTGAATTTAACCCATTGCTTCCCCCTGCTGATCCTTCCAACCATTCATATCGAATACCAGGAATGATCAATAGCTTTTCTGTAACTCTAAAAATATTTTCAAAGAATACCGCCCCATTATTTGATCTAAATTGAATATCCCTTGGATAAAGTCCTTCAATACGGACATCATAGTCAGATCCTGTGGTGCCTTTTCCGTCTGCTAGTCGATGTGTATTGCCTGTATACAATCTGATACCTGTTGAAATCGTATTTTTCATTATTCCAACAAAGTAATCAGTAATGAATCTACTTTCAAGTCCATAGTTTCTATATTGATCTATATTCACAATTCGATTGTTAAATTGATTCATTGCAAGATTGATACTATCTTTTACTAAGATAGATTGTAAAAATCCAACACTATTTCGATCTCCAAAAGTTCCAAAAATTTTTGTATTCCAACGACTATGGTCATTCATTTCATATAGAATGTTGATAGCTGGTGTCGTCCATTTAATATCCATCCAATTCCTATGTCTAAAACTTTGCTTTGCATTTTGTTTAAGTTGCAAATCTGTTAATCCACCTGCTTGTTGGCTTCTAGTATGTGAATGCATTAATTCGAAATTGACCGAAAATTGATTGGTGAAATGATAGGTCACAGATCCGAATCCTGCTTTTGAAAAAAATTGACTATTATCTCTCCAACCATCTCCATTTCTTTGATCATAAAATGAATAGTAATTCAGTTTTTCTTTTTTTCCTCCAATTGCGTTATAACTATTTATTAAACCATTACTTCCAATAGTCTGTTGCGTTTCAAATTCAAAAGGTTGGTTAATATCACTGCCATTTTTTAAGATATAGTTGACCATTCCGCCAAACTGTGGTCCATATTGAAGAGCACCTTGTCCTCTAATAATTTCAATTCTTTGAACAGCTTGTAGTTGTGGGTTATAATAAGCTTCAGGATAACCAAATGGATCGGCTGCGATATCATAACCATTTTGTCTCACGTTAAATTCCCAACTTCTGTTAGGACTTAAACCTCTTGCAGCAATACCAATTTGAATACCGCTTGGATCACTTTCCCAAATATGAATACCAGGTACTTTTGCCAATACTTGACGCATGGTATTATTGGCAATATTACCTTGAACATTTTCAAGTACGATTAATGCATTCTTTTTCCCCGCGTATATATTGGTGCCAACAATTTCAGGTATTTGTTGGTAATCGCTTTTACTATTTCTACCTACGATGGTTACATCTTTTAATTGATGCCAATTGGCAGTATCTTTTTGAACTTTGATGGACTGGGCTTTTGTAACATGAAAAAATCCAAATAAAATACATACAAATAAATATTTTTTTCGAACCCTTATTTTCATGCCGCAAAGCTAGGTAGTCTTTACATGTTTGATTTATAGATTTGGGAAAGGAATTTATACAATCGGGAAAATAAAAAGGGGACAGATGCAAATCTGTCCCCTTGGGAGGTAGTTTAACTAAGATTTAAATAAACAGAAAAAAATCTAACTAAGTATTGTTTATTTAATTTTTAGTTTTTCTAAAATTAAATAAACAATAGTGCGTCTCCATAAGAGAAGAAACGGTATTTATCTTTAATTGCTTTTTTATAAGCTTCCATCGCCAATTCATATCCCGCAAAAGCACAAGACATAATTAACAAACTAGTTTTTGGTAAATGGAAATTAGTGACTAAGCTATCCGCAATATTGAAATTATAAGGAGGGTGGATAAAATGATTTGTCCATCCTTCAGCTGGCTTCAATAAACGTTGTGCAGTTACACTGCTTTCCATGGCACGCATTGCTGTGGTACCAATGGAACAAACACGACGACCATTTTCTTTTGCTGTATTAATGATTCTGCAAGCATCTTCATCAATTTTAAAGTACTCAGCATCCATTTTATGTTTGCTCAAATCTTCTACTTCAATTGGTCTGAAAGTGCTTAAGCCAGTGTGTAATGTTACTTCTGCAAAACGGATACCTAAGATTTCTGAACGCTTAATTAATTCTTTGCTAAAGTGTAAACCTGCTGTTGGAGCGGCTACAGCACCTTCATGCTTTGCGTAAACAGTTTGGTATCTTTCTTTATCATCTTCATCAGGCTTACGCTTAATGTATTTAGGTAAAGGTGTCTCACCTAAAAATTCTAACATTTTCTTAAATCCTTCGTCATCTCCTTCCCATAAAAAACGGATGGTACGACCACGGCTAGTAGTGTTGTCAATCACTTCTGCTACTAGTTCTTCGTTTTCACCAAAATACAATTTGTTACCTACACGAATTTTTCTTGCGGGATCAACAATGACATCCCATAAACGATTAGGCTTATTTAATTCTCTTAACAAGAATACTTCGATTTTTGCACCTGTTTTTTCCTTACGACCATACATTCTTGCAGGGAATACTTTAGTGTTATTCACTACAAATACATCCTTGTCATCATAATAATCTAACAAATCAGAGAAATGACGATTTTCCATGTGACCGTTAATACGGTTTACCACCATCAGTCTACTGTCTTCTCTTCTTTTTGTGGGATACTGGGCAATCAGGTTTAAAGGTAGATCATACCTAAATTGAGAAAGTTTCATTTGTGTCTATATTTTAAAATGATAGCCACATTAAGTTTACTACAGCCTTACGGGGCAGTTCGCTTCATGTTACGGCATGAAAATTATGGACGCAAATGTACAAAATCGCCGTAAATTTGCCAATATAAGATTTGCTCAAAAATTAGGCGGTTCACTTAAAAGCTGTAATTTTGCCAAACAGCCGTTAGTTTTAGAGCTAATCGATTAAATATTAAGAAGCTATGCTGCATAAAAAATGGTGGAAACTGTTGTCTTTTATATTGCTTTTGTACACTTGTACCTATGGTTTTTTGGTGAAAGTGCCTAAGTTAGATGACCGTATGCAGGAGTCCATTCGTAATTTCTTTTTTCATGTGCCTATGTGGTTTGGCATGATGATTTTATTGTTTGTTTCATTGGTCTATTCCATTAAATATTTAAGGTCATCCAATTTAATGCATGATGTTTATGCACAAGCATATGCTGCGATGGGTTTAGTTTTTGGCGTCTTAGGCATCATTACAGGCGCATTATGGGCTAATTACCAGTGGGGAAGTCCATGGGTAGGCGATCCAAAGCAAAACGGTGCTGCAATCGCATTACTGATTTACTTTGCTTATTTTGTTTTAAGGGGAAGTTTAGTGGATGCAGAAAAAAAAGCAAGACTTTCTGCAGTATATAATATCTTTTCATTTTTTATGTTGTTTCCAACGCTTTGGATTTTACCAAGATTAACGGAGTCATTACATCCTGGCGGACAGGGAAGTGATGGAAATCCTGGTATTAATGGTAAGGACATGTCCGCGAATATGCGCACTGTATTTTATCCAGCAGTGATTGGATGGACTTTATTAGGGGTTTGGATTACCACTTTGAAAATTCGTGTCCAAATGATCCAATTAAAAAAAGAAGGCATCTTATAACCTACAATTATTAAATATATGTTAACCTTATTACAAGCACAACAAGCAGCATCACAAAGTATTATGTTGCAGAACGGAAAAATATTCTTAGTCATGTCAGTGGTTTGTATTGTGCTTATTGGCCTTTTTTTATATGTCACTTCAATCGATAAAAAAATTAAACAACTAGAAAAATAAAAGTATATGTCAACAACATCAGAGTACAGTTTTTTTCAGAGTGTAGAAAAAAGTTTCGACAAAGCATCAAAATATACGAATTGGGAGGAAGGATTATTAGAGCAAATTAAAGCTTGTAATAGTATTTACAGTATGCGTTTTCCAGTAAAAATGGATGATGGCAGAATTGAAGTAATTGAAGCATATAGAGTACAACACTCTCAACATAAATCACCATGTAAAGGTGGTATACGTTTTAGCATGGCAGTGAATCAGGACGAAGTGATGGCATTGGCCGCTTTGATGACTTATAAATGTGCTATTGTGAATGTGCCATTTGGTGGAGGTAAAGGAGGAATTAAAATTAACCCAAGAACTTTGAGTGCATATGAATTAGAAAAAATCACAAGAAGGTATACTGCAGAATTAGTAAAGAAAAATTTTATTGGTCCTGGTATCGATGTACCTGCTCCAGATTACGGAACCGGAGAGCGAGAAATGGCTTGGATTGTGGATACCTATCAATCATTGAAACCAGGTGAGATTGATGCTGCTGGTTGTGTTACTGGAAAGCCAGTATCATTAGGTGGTGTGAGAGGTCGTAAAGAAGCCACTGGATTGGGTGTTTTTTACGGTGTGAGAGAAGTTTGTTTGATGGGAGATGTAATGAAGAAATTAGGATTAACTGTTGGTATTGAAAATAAACGTGTAATTGTTCAAGGATTGGGCAATGTGGGTTATTTCTCTGCAAAATTCTTCAGAACACATGGTGCTAAAGTGGTTGCAATCGCTGAATTTGAAGGAGCCATATACTGTGCAGATGGGTTAGATGAGGAAGCAGTTTTCCAACATAGAAAAACAACAGGCAGCATCTTGAATTTCCCTGGTGCAACCAATATCGAAAAAAGTTCAGATGCATTGGAAATGGATTGTGATATTTTAATTCCTGCAGCTTTAGAAAATGTGATTGATAAAAACAATGCACCTAATATCAAAGCTAAGATTATTGGTGAAGCAGCAAATGGACCTTTAACACCAGAGGCGGATGAAATTTTATCAAAGAAAGGGGTCTTAGTTATTCCAGATATGTATTTGAATGCTGGTGGTGTAACAGTGTCTTATTTTGAGTGGTTGAAAAACTTAAGCCACGTTAGATATGGTCGTTTAGAAAAGCGTTTCACTGAAAATGCAAATATCAACATCATCAATCAGATGGAAGAGTTAACAGGTAAGAAGGTGAGTGCTACAGAAAGAGCAGTCATTGCGCACGGTCCTGATGAAATTGACTTAGTGCATAGTGGATTGGAAGAAACGATGATCAATGCAACAAGAGAAATTATGGATATTTGGAATGCAAATCCATCTATACCTGATATGAGAACTGCGGCTTATGTTTGCGCAATTAATAAGGTAGCACATTCTTATACCGAACTAGGCATCTTCCCTTAATCTTTTAAAGACGAGGGTCAATATAATTGGGGAACTTCTGCAACATATGCAGGTTCCCCATTTTTATTTCTGCACCTATTGTAGTTGGCCCATTGGATGCAATTAAATAAGTTGCATTCAATACTTGTTGGTATTGTAATAATTGAAGAATCGTTTTTTCGTTGAGTGGGGTATTTGCTTCTTTACATTCAATAATCATCCATGGTGTTGTTCCATGATATACGAGGATATCAAATCTTTTATTCAGTGTTCCCAATTGAATTGTTTTCTCAATTGCAATGAGTTCAATCGGGTATTTACAAACTTGAATCAGGTACTGTAAAATATTTTGTCTAACCCGTATACAATGGGATTCATATAAAGTGCAACAAAAATTGTATTTTTACAAATGAACATTTCAAAGATATGAACAGCAGCGCAGTGAAGTATCTAAAAATAACATAATCTATGAAAACTAAGCAAGAGATTGTAGAAAACTGGTTACCTAGGTATACTGGAGCAAGATTAGATCAATTTGGTAAATATATCTTATTGACCAATTTCAGCAATTATGTAAAGATGTTTGCAGAAAAACATCAGGTTGAAATCATTGGCAAAGATCGTCCGATGCAATGTGCCACTGCAGAAGGTATCACCATTATTAATTTTGGTATGGGTAGCCCTGGTGCTGCAACCGTGATGGATTTATTAACTGCAATACAGCCCGAAGCTGTTTTGTTCTTAGGAAAATGTGGTGGGTTAAAGAAAAGAAATAAAGTAGGTGATTTAATACTTCCAATAGCTGCATTAAGAGGAGAGGGTACCTCGAATGATTATTTTCCAGCCGAAGTACCTGCCTTACCGGCTTTCGCATTGCAAAAAGCCATTTCAACTACGATACGAGATAATAATGTAGACTATTGGACTGGAACTGTTTACACTACCAATAGAAGAGTATGGGAACACGATGAAGAATTTAAAGAATACCTTACTAAAGTGAGAGCATACGCAATTGATATGGAAACTGCTACTATTTTTACTGTTGGATTTTATAATAAAAT
>RFSD01000004.1 GCA_009924165.1 Chitinophagia bacterium
TTAAAAAAATAAATTTTTCTATTTTTTAATTATACGATTCCTTTAGACACAAGATACTCTGCAATTTGAACTGCATTCGTAGCGGCACCTTTACGAAGATTATCACTTACAATCCACATATTTAAAGTCTTTGCTTGCGTTTCATCTCTACGCAATCTGCCTACAAATACATCGTCTTTATCATGTGCCCATAATGGCATTGGATAAAACTGTGCTGCATCATCTTGTTGCACCATCACACCAGGAGCTTGAGTCAATAATGCAGTCAATTCTTTTAAATCAAATTCATTTTCAAATTCTACATTCACACTTTCACTATGACCACCCACTACTGGAATACGAACGGTGGTCGCAGTTACCTTAATAGAGTCGTCTCGCATGATCTTACAAGTCTCTTTAATCATTTTCATTTCTTCCTTAGTATAACCATTCTCTAAAAAAACATCTATCTGCGGAATTACATTTAAGTCTATCTGATATTTATAAGCCATTTGGTCGGCTGATAATTTTTCCCCACCGCGCTCATTAAATAATTGGTCTACAGCTTTTTTACCTGTTCCAGTGACACTTTGATAAGTGCTCACTACGACTCTTTTAATTTTATATTTTTGATGTAAAGGTTGCAATGCCACCACCATTTGTATGGTCGAGCAATTAGGATTCGCAATGATAAAATCCTCTGCAGTTAATACAGAAGCATTTACTTCTGGTACAACTAATTTTTTGGTTGGATCCATTCTCCATGCCGAAGAATTATCAATGACACGAATACCAG
Organism: Chitinophagia bacterium; assembly: GCA_009924165.1. Lineage (GTDB taxonomy): Bacteria > Bacteroidota > Bacteroidia > Chitinophagales > Chitinophagaceae > Sediminibacterium. Next base: position 776 of record RFSD01000004.1, read on the forward strand.
CAGCGGCATATTTTGGGGCCCACTCTAAAGATGTTGTTCCTCCAGCAGAAAAAATAGCTATAGTAGGTTTTGCTGCAATACCGTCTTCTAAACTTACAATTTTATATTGTTTGCCATTGAAGCTTACCGCTTTACCAACTGAACGCATCGATGCAACTGGAACTAAATCAGTTACCGGGAAATGACGCTCTGCAAGTACTTGTAAGATTTTGGTGCCTACTAAACCTGTGGCACCAACAACTGCAACTTTCATATTTTAAATTAAAAAAAATAAATGTTAAACCAACTCAATATCAAAGTTCACTAACTGCACAAAAGAGGCCACACGTGCTTTGATATCTTCCGCATTGATTTCTGTCAAACGCTGTGTACCAAATTTCTCTACACAAAAACTTGCCATTGCACTACCTAAGATGATTGCAGTCTTCATATTTTCAAATGAAATGTCTTTTGTTTTTGCTAAATGGGCTACAAATCCACCTGCGAAAGTATCACCAGCACCAGTTGGATCAAATACTTCCTCTAATGGCAATGCTGGAGCAAAGAAAACTTCGTTTTCATGGAATAATAAAGCACCATGTTCACCTTTTTTGATGATCACATACTTTGGACCCATTTCCATAATTTTTTTCGCTGCTTTTACTAAACTGTACTCGCCACTTAATTGTCTTGCTTCACTATCATTCACTAATAAAACATCTACCAAACTAATGGTATGTTTTAAATCATCCATCATAATTTCCATCCAAAAATTCATCGTATCCATCACGATTAATTTTGGTCTATTTCTCATTTGTTTAATCACACTGCTTTGTACAGATGGCACTAAATTCCCCAACATTAAAATTTCACAATCCTGATAACTTTCTGGAACAACTGGTTGGAAATTTTCCAACACATTTAATTGTGTATCTAAAGTATCTCGCGTGTTCATATCTAAATGATATTTACCGCTCCAGAAAAAAGTCTTTTCATCTTTTTTAATTTGAACGCCTTCTAGTACGACACCTCTTGCAGTCAAAGCATCTAATTCTGCTTGCGGGAAATCTCCCCCAACCACTGAGATTTGCTTTACTGGAGTAAAATTTGAAGCGCACCAAGCAATATAAGTTGCAGCTCCGCCAATAATTTTATCACTTTTCCCAAAAGGGGTTTCAATGGCATCAAAAGCCATAGATCCAACAACTACTAAAGACATGTTTAAATTTTTGATTTTCAGCTGCGAAACTACGATTTTTAAGACATCCTTCCCAAAGCAATCTACATTGACGTGAATCAACGAACACAACTGCTTGATTACCAAAAAACTAACAAAATCGAATGAATTAATCAAAAATTAACCAAAACCTTGGCTTTTATTCGATAATTTTGTACCAAGAAAAGCTCAAAATATCATTATGGCAAGAATCAAAACAGAAAAAAACGGGTCCAGAAAAGACGTCATTGTAAGAAAAGCTGCAACGCTTTTTAGAGAAAAAGGGTATAAGGCAGCTAGTATGCGCGATTTAGCAGAAGCGGTTGGGGTGGAAGCTGCAAGTTTGTACAACCATATTAAATCAAAAAGTGAGTTATTGCATGAATTAGTATTCAATGTAGCCAATCGTTTTGTGTTAAAAATTGATGAGATTGAATCTGAGCAAATTAGTTCATTGAAGAAAATGGAGAAGATCCTACGATTCCATATTGTAGAGATGATACATCATTACGAAGAAGTATATGTAAGCGATAGAGAATGGAAGCATCTTTCTGATCCTTATTTATCCAATTACCAAAATCAAAGAAGGGTATATCGTAAAAGATTGGCCGCAATCATTGAAGAAGGGATTAGGAATAAGGAAATCAAGCAGATTGATGCCCCTACTGTGGTCCTTATATTCTTGCATGCTGTGAGTGGCATTGAAAGCTGGCACCGTTCAACTAAAAAAATCAGCGCAGAGGAATTAGAAGAAAATATGGTTGCCATTTTAATTGATGGCCTAAAGGCAAATAGTTAATCTAGTTCAATTAAACCCGTCCTAAGCAAAATAATAAAAAGCCTTCTCAAAAAAGAGAAGGCTTTTTATTAAATTAAATTACCGCTTGATTGTAGTAACTTTGTAGCTTATAAAAAGTATTTGTGTCAGAAAGAAATAATTTCATTGATTACATCCGAATTTTTGCCCATAGTGGTCATGGCGGAGCTGGGTGTAGACATTTTCTTAGAAATAAATTAACAGCCAAGGGTGGACCTGATGGTGGTGATGGAGGAAGAGGTGGACATGTTATCCTAAGAGGTAATTCACAGCTTTGGACCTTATTGCATTTACGTTATCATAAAAATGTATTGGCAAAGGATGGAGAGAATGGCTCTAAAAATAAATGTACTGGTAAAGACGGTGAAGATATCATTATTGAAGTACCATTGGGTACCATCGCTAGAGACGAGGAAACTGGTGCAATAGAAGCAGAAATTTTACATGATGGACAAGAAATAGTTTGGTTGAAAGGTGGACGAGGTGGTTTGGGTAATTGTAATTTTGCCACACCAACACAACAGGTACCTGAATATGCGCAACCTGGTGAAGAAGGTATAGAAGGATGGAAACAAATAGAATTAAAAGTACTTGCAGATGTTGGATTGGTAGGCTTCCCAAATGCAGGTAAGTCAACACTCTTGTCGGCCATTACTGCCGCAAAGCCAAAAATTGCTAATTACGCTTTTACCACATTGACCCCTCAGTTAGGTATGGTTGAATACAGAAACAATCGATCCTTCTGTATTGCAGATTTACCTGGAATCATCGAAGGCGCTGCCGAAGGAAAAGGTTTAGGACATCGATTCTTAAGACATATCGAAAGAAATGCCGTATTGCTTTTCTTAATTCCAGCAGACTCCAATGACCATAAAAAAGAATTCGAAATTTTAAAGAATGAGTTGAATGAGTTCAATCCTGAATTGTTACAAAAAGATTTCATTATCGCAATCAGTAAATCAGATTTACTGGACCAAGAATTAATGGACGCGATTGAAAAAGAATTACCAGAAAATATTCCACATATTTTTATCTCTTCTGCAATTTCTAAAAACTTAATGGAACTAAAAGATTTATTGTGGCAGACACTGAATAAACCGGTCAACGCATAAGCACTCAATTTATATTCAATTCTACTTGATTAATCGAATGTGCATTTTAAGATAAAAACATCGTATAAAAAAAGAGTCTCAATTTTCATTGAGACTCTTTTTTTATACTTTAAGCGTACCTGCTTATTGAGCAGATTGTTTTGTTGCTTTACTTCGCTCATTCTCGTCCAATAAAGACTTACGCATACGAACCGACTTTGGTGTCACCTCGATACACTCGTCAAATTGAATATACTCCATACACTCTTCTAAAGTGTATTGAACTTTTGGTGTGATACGAACGCTATCATCACTTCCGCTTGCACGGTGGTTGGTTAATTTTTTCATCTCCACAGCGTTGATATTCAAATCACCTGGCTTAATGTGTTCAGCTAATACTTGACCAGCATATACCTCTTCACCTGGCTCGATAAAGAAACGACCTCTATCTTGTAATTTATCAATTGAATATGCAGTTGTAGTACCGCCTGTTTTTGCGATCAACACACCATTACTTCTTCCCGGAATTGGCCCTTTCCAAGGCTTGTATTCATTAAAACGGTGTGCCATTACAGCTTCACCTGCTGTTTGTGTTAACATTTGAGAACGTAATCCAATCAAACCTCTAGAAGGAATATCAAATTCTAAGTGTTGCATGGTACCCTTCGATTCCATGATCAACATTTCACCTTTCTTTTGGGTGACTAAGTCAATTACTTTACCACTATAATCGGCTGGTACATCTACTACTAATATTTCAAATGGCTCATGTTTCTTTCCATCAATATCTTTTACCAAAACTTGAGGATTTCCTACAGTTAATTCATAACCTTCACGACGCATTGTCTCTACCAATACACCTAAGTGTAAGATACCACGACCATACACCAAGAAGCTATCCGCACTATCTGTTTCTTCTACACGTAATGCTAAATTCTTTTCAGTTTCTTTCAACAAACGATCACGAATATGTCGAGAAGTAACAAACTTTCCTTCTTTACCAAAGAAAGGTGAGTTGTTAATACTAAAAGTCATACTCATTGTAGGTTCATCTACACTGATAACTGGTAATGCTTCAGGATTTTCTGGATCAGCAATCGTATCACCAATATTGAATTCTTCTAAACCAACAACAGCACATAAGTCGCCAGAAACTACTTCTGTTACTTTACGCTTACCCATTCCTTCGAATACGTATAATTCTTTTACTTTATTTTTTTTAATGCTACCATTTGCTTGCACCAAAACAATATTTTGGTTTTCTTTAATGGTACCTCTTTCTACTTTTCCGATCGCAATACGACCTAAGAAAGTAGAATAATCTAATGAAGTGATTTGCATTTGTGTATGTCCTTCTTTTACATCTGGACCTGGAACATATTTTAAAATACCATCCATTAAAGGTGTGATATCTTCACATTGAGTCAATGATTCATTAAACCAACCATTTTTTCCGCTACCATAAAAAGTAGGGAAGTTCAATTGCTCTTCGGTTGCATCTAGGTTGAAGAATAATTCAAATACAGCATCGTGCACTTCGTCAGGACGACAGTTTTCCTTATCCACTTTATTGATAATTACAATTGGTTTTAAATTCAATTGCAATGCTTTTTGTAATACAAAACGAGTTTGTGGCATTGGTCCTTCAAAAGCATCCACCAACAAACAAACACCGTCAGCCATTTTCAAAACACGCTCTACCTCACCACCAAAGTCAGAGTGACCTGGGGTATCGATTACGTTAATTTTTACACCTTTATAGGTTACTGAAGCGTTCTTACTTAAAATAGTAATACCTCTTTCACGCTCCAACTCGTTGCTATCCATGATCAAGTCTCCAGTCTCCTGGTTATCTCTGAATACTTTTGTTGTGTGTAATATTTTGTCTACCAAGGTTGTTTTACCGTGGTCAACGTGCGCGATAATCGCGATGTTTCTTATTTCCATGTACTGTTTTGAGGGTGCAAAGGTACGCCGTTTACAGTCCTAAAAAAAACAATTGGGAAAAAAGGGTGACAATGCACTAAATTCGGATATATATTTTAAATTTATCTAATACATAACCCAATAGCCAGCAAAGTAACATGAAGGAAATGGCAAAGAAAAGAGATCCCCAATAAGGGTTAAAATGAGTGAATCCTAGTTGATACAACCAGTCAAAAGCACTTGCATAACCAGTAGGCCCTTTTAGTAAGTTCAAACTAACAAGAAAAATCTCAGAAAAAAGGTAGATCACGAGCGGATTTTTACCAAAAATTCCAAAAAATCTAGAAAATTGATGTTGACGATTGATGTCTACCCTGTAAATGATGGTTGCCAGGATAATCATATTTAATCCAATTGTTAGCACTACAAAGGAACTGGTCCAAAGTTTTTTGTTAATAGGAAATTCAAAATCCCACATAAAGGCTAAAAATACAAAGCCAGCACCCCACATAAATAGGTGCGTTAACCCTTCATAGGTTTTCCCATTTGTTTGTATAAAGTTACCAATGATAAAGCCCACTAAAATATTTACAATCGCTGGCAAAGTGCTTAGCAAACCTTCTGGATCAAAAGCGATATCCTCACCTTGGTATAAATGGTTTGGCCCGAGTAAGTATAGATCCAATCTTAAAACCGCATTTCCAGTTAAACTGAAAGGATCTCCAGATTGGCCAAAACGAACAGCAAGATACCAATAGGTCAACAATAATACAGCAGTCAATACCTTGACCACTCTTTCATGCATAAAATGCGCAAACAAAGCTGCAAATAAGTATGCGAGTGCAATACGTTGTAAAACACCAAAAATTCTAGTATCCTGCAAGTCACCTGTGAATGGGAACCAGTACATTAAAAAGCCAAGGACAAATAAAATAAAACTGCGTTTAAAAATGGTAAGCAGCACTTTTGCTCTACCCGCTTTTTCTAAATTGGGTAAAACAAAACTTAGTGAGTTACCTATTGCAAATAAAAAGGATGGAAAAACCAAATCGGTCGGTGTAAAGCCATGCCAGTTTGCATGTCTAAAAGGTGCAAAAGTATGCAATTCATCTCCTGGTGTATTGACAATGATCATCAAGCAAATTGTCATACCTCGAAAAACATCCAATGATAAAAACCTTTCTTTATTCATAACTGCAATTTAGTGGATTTAGATCAGCAAAATATTTTTTTAAGGCAGCCAAAATAACTAGCTTTAAAAAAAATAACCAAATGCGTATATTAAAAATAGTCATTCTCTCCTTTTTTGCTTTAATTGTTATTTATTTTTTAGGACCTAAACCTCCAAAGCCAGTATTGAACGAGACCTTGCCAACTGTGGCAAGCATCGATACCCTTGATGCTTATATCAAAGCAATGGAAGCTCCCTATAAGATTAAACCAAACAATGAAGCTAAAATTATTTGGGCAGACAGTAGTAAAACACAAACAGATTATGCAATTGTTTATTTACATGGATTTAGCGCAAGCCAAATGGAAGGCGACCCAGTACACCAAAATATTGCTAAACAATTTCACTGTAATTTATACTTAGCAAGATTAGCAGAACATGGTATTGATACCACCGAAGACCTCATGAATCTAACTGCCGAAAAATATTGGGAATCTGCAAAATTGGCTTATGCAATTGGTAAACAAATTGGTAAGAAAGTAATTTTAATGAGTACGTCCACTGGGGGTACTTTAGCATTGCAATTAGCAGCCAATTATCCAGAAATTGCAGGCTTGATTTTGTATTCACCTAACATTGAAGTATTTAATCCATCTGCACCATTATTAAATAATCCATGGGGCTTGCAGATAGGTAGAACTGTATTAAAAAGTAATTATGTAGATATTAAATACAAAGACAGCGCTTACCCAAAATATTGGAATACCCATTATAGAATAGAAGCCGTTGTTGCTTTGCAAAATTTATTAGAAGCTACGATGACAGAAACTACTTTTAAGAAAATTCATCAACCAACATTGGCATTGTATTATTACAAAGACGAAGCGAATCAGGACAATGTAGTAAAAGTGGGTGCCATTCAAAAAATGATGCAACAAATTGCGACTCCTACTAATTTAAAAATGGAAATGGCAATGCCTAATACAGGCAATCATGTGATTGCTTCTCCAATCGTTTCAAAAGATATTGTAAGTGTAGAACAAGCCACAGCAAAATTCATGCAGGAAATGATTATAAAACAATAACTAATTAGTGATCGGAAGCAAGTGCTACAGCAATTTTAGAATCAGCTGTGCCATAGTATAAATACCATTGAGTTTTATAGTACACCAAGCCTTCTACAAAACATACATTATTGACTTCTCCTTTTAACTCATAAGGTTTGTCAGGTTGTATGAAAGGCTTGACTGCCCTATCTATAAGCTTATAAGGTGCAGCGGTATCAAATAAAGCCTGCGCGGCAGCATAAGTGAATTTTGGACTAGTTGGATCGTTGTTATTAGCAGCATTACTGCTATTATAAATAAGTACAATACCTCTTGGGGTATACAATGCAAATGGACCTGGCTCTACCAAACGGCTATCAAAATAACCAGGCCTAGGTGTAAGTACCGAGACTAGTTTTTTACTTTCTTCATTTTCCAAAACTTCCCAATGCAATAAATCAGAAGAGTACGCCATGAATAAGTCGGTGTCTCCAAAATACATCCAGTATTTGTTATTGATTTTTTTAGCAACCATTTTTTCCCCTATGCGCTCGGCAACAATCGCACCCGACTTGGACCAAGTATCAATGTATTTAGGATGGGTTAAAACAGGACCTTGTTTTTGAAAATGAATTAAATCCATTGAAGTAGCAAAACATAATCGAGCCGTTTTACCATCATACGCAGTATAGGTTAATAGATATCCTCCAGCTGGATTTTCTACAATTCTTGGATCTTCAATACCGCCCTTGCCTTCGTATAAGGCAAAGCTATCTTTAGAAGGATATAAAATTGGTTGCGCTTGTCTTTTAAAATAAATTCCATCCTCACTAATGGCAAGCCCTATACGAGATGTCATTGCACTGTCTTGTGCGCGGTATAATAAAAATACTTTTCCATCCTTTACAAGTGCTGTAGGATTTAAAACATTTTTTGCTTCCCAAGCTACGCTATCATTTTGTAAAGGGCAGAAAAAACGACTGCTGGTATCCGGAACTAAAATTGGATTGGCAATATCTACTTTATGAAAACTAGGCGCCCAGTTGGTGATATTTTTATTTTCATTAGGACTACTTGTACAAGCAGCTAATAAAATTAAAAAACACATGAAGGTGTTTATTTTCATACTTACTTATTAGTCTACAACTCTTTGATGCTTGGAAGATAGATAAGTATACACTGCTGGGATCACAAATAAAGTCAAAATTAAAGAGAACATTAACCCTCCTACAATAACTGTACCTAGAGGCTTTCTGCTCGTTGCAGCTGCACCTAAACTAATGGCAATTGGCAATGCGCCTAATGCTGTCGCTAAGCTTGTCATTAAAATAGGCCTTAAGCGTTGCGCTGCAGCTTCTAAGACAGCTTCCTTAATGGCTAAACCAGCTTCTCTTTTCTTGTTGGCGAATTCCACAATTAAGATACCATTCTTAGTCACCAATCCAATCAACATGATGATTCCAATTTGTGAGAATATATTTAATGTTTGATCCAACATCCATAAGGAAATCAATGCACCCGCTATAGCCAATGGTACAGTAATCATGATGATAAAAGGATCTGTGAAGCTTTCAAACTGCGCTGCAAGCACCAAGTAAATCAAAATCAATGCTAATAATAAAGCATAAGAAGTATTTGAAGCACTTTCTTTGAAATCTCTAGAAGGACCACCCAAAGCCGTTTGGAAACTTTCATCTAATTTCTCTTTTGCAATGCGCTCCATCGCATTCACACCATCCCCGATTGTTTTCCCTTCTGCTAAAGAAGCAGAAATAGTAGCTGAATTAAAACGATTGTAGTGGTAAAGATTTGGAGGATTGCTACTCTCCTCGATTGTCAATACACTTGATATAGGAATGCTTTCGCCACGACTATTTCTAATGTATATTCTACTGATGTCCGTAGGGGTGTTACGATCCGATTTAGGCACCTGTGTAATCACTTCGTACTGACGATCGTTCATGATGAAATATGCAGAACGTGCGCCACTAAATGCAGACTGTAATGCCTGAGAAACATCTGCTGTAGATAAACCAAGATCCCTCGCACGCATACGATCAATTGTCAAATCTAATTCTGGTTTATTGAATTTTAAGTTAACGTCGACATTTTGGAATGTTTTATCTTTTCTGGCAGCTTCTAAAAATTCAGGAATCACTTTTCTGATTTTTTGGAAATCTAAGTTTTGAATGATGAACTGCACTGGTAAAGAACCACGAGACATCATACCAACAGAAATGGTTTGCTCTTCTATAGAGAAAATTCGAACATTTTTTAAACGTTTAAATTTTTTATTTAAATCTGCTGCGATTTCACTTTGTGTCCTTGTTCTTTCTTTTATATCCACCATACCTAATCTACCAGATGCGCCAGTACTTCCGCCACCCCATGCAGGCACACTACCCCAAGTAAATGCATGCTCAGGTATGGAATCTTGCATGATGCGAATCGCTTTAAATAAATCTGCCCTTAGGTCCTCATAACTTGTTCCTTCTGCAGCGGACATAGTGATACGTACTGTACTTTTGTCTTCCATAGGGGCCAACTCACTTTGTATAGTACTTCCTATTAAAATTATGATTGCAAAGCATACGCCTACAATCACCCATGCCATCCATCTAATTTGTAAAAATTTAGCGAGTCCGTTTTTATACCCTAATTCCATGCCTTTAAAAAATGGCTCGGTACGTTCGTAGAATTTTCCATGTTCGCCGCCATTTCTGTTTAAAAACACATTCAACACTGGCGTAATTGTAAGGGATACAAATGCTGAAACTAAAACAGCGCCTGCAACCACCACACCAAACTCTTTAAATAAGGAACCTACAAAACCTTGTAAGAAAATTACAGGTAAGAATACAACGGCCAATGTAATAGAAGTAGATACGACTGCAAAGAAAATTTCCTTACTGCCTTCTCTTGCAGCGTCTTTGATAGGAAGTCCTTCCTCTAGTTTTCTAAAAATATTTTCGGTGACCACAATACCATCATCCACAACAAGTCCTGTTGCTAAAACGATCGCTAATAAAGTCAATACGTTAATTGAGAAACCTGCCAAATACATAATAAAGAAAGTGGCTATCAAAGAAATTGGAATATCAATTAATGGTCTAATCGCAATCAGCCAGTTTCTGAAGAAAAAGAAGATGACCAATACCACCAAAGCAAAAGAAATCACAATAGTTTCTTTCACTTCCGACAAAGCTCTACGCACGTTCTTGGTATTATCAATAGGTATTGCAAATTCTATATCTGATTTATTTTGTGCTTTTACTTCCTCTAATCTTTTATAAAATTCATCAGCAATATTAATTTGATTGGCACCAGGTTGAGGAGAAATGGTCAACATCACAACAGGTACGCCGTTAAAATAAGTGCCTTGATCTTCTTGCTCTGGACCAAGCTCAACCCTTGCTACATCACCCAACCTCACAATACCATTAAGGTCTTCTTTTAAAATAATATTTCTAAAATCTGCTTCGGTGGACAATCTTCCTAAAGTACGAATAATAAATTCTGATTTATTGCCATAAATTCGGCCAGAAGGTAATTCCACATTTTCTTTATTCAGTGCCGTTTGGATATCATTAAATGCAATTCCAAATGCATTTAGTAAATCTGTGTTTGGAAAAATACGCATCGATAAACGCTTCCCTCGAACGCCAACACTAGAAACTTCGTCAATCGTTTGAAACCTTTGTTGCAAAACATTTTCGGCATATTCAGTTAATTCTAATAAACCTTTTGTCTTACTTCTTAATGTAAGCATTAAAATAAAATCTCCACTTGCGTCTGCTTTTGACACTATTGGAGGATTATTGATATCTTCAGGTAAGCTTCTCGCAGCCTGTGACACTTTATCTCTTACATCATTGGCTGCTGTCTCTAAATTCACGCCTAAATTAAACTCAACAGTGATATTTGAATTTCCAACCGAACTAGAAGAATTGATTGTACGAATTCCAGGGATACCATTAATGGCTTTCTCTAATGGTTCTGTAATTTGACTTTGAATCACTTCGGAGTTCGCTCCTGAATAGGATGTTTGTACTGAAACGATTGGTGGGTCTATCGCTGGATATTCTCTTAATGCTAAAAAAGAATAACCAACCAAACCAAAAATGATAATCGCAATATTCATCACAGTGGCTAGCACAGGACGTTTTAACGAGAGTTCCGATATATTCATCTCAATAATGTATTAATTGTGAGCCTACTTGATGATGTCAACAAGTGGCAATGTCTTCCCAATTTTTAATTCACTTCCGTCTCTTACAAAAAGCATCCCAGCAACAATTAAGCTATCCCCAATTTGAACGCCAGATGTAATTTCAACACCAGAGGCCGTACGATACCCTGTCTCCACATTGACAAATTTTGCTTTACCATTCTTAACAACCACCAATTGTTTTACTTTAGAATCAGGGATGATGATATTAGATGGAACCAAGATACTAGGCTTTTGTTGGTTCTCTCCAAGGAATATTTTTGTATAAGCACCTGGTATCAACTTGCCTTGTAAATTAGCGCGTACTTTAATATTACGAGACGTAGCAATAATCTGAGGCTCAATTGCAGCAATGGTTGCAGTCATTTTAACGCCAGGATTAGCAATGCTTTCCACCGTTACCTTCTTACCTACTTTAATATAATTTTGATATAATTCTGGCAAGGTAAAGTCTACTTTCAGTTGGTCTACTTTTTGTAATGTTACAATCGTAGTGGCTGTGCTGATGTATGCTCCAAGACTTACTTGCTTTAATCCCATCTGACCAGCAAAAGGCGCTTTAATCACCGTTTTATCAATTAAAGACTGTGTATAAGCCATGTCTGCTTTCAAACTATTTACTTGTTGCAAGCTAATATCATAATCACTTTGATTGATTCCTTTAGCTTGTACTAATTTGTAATTTCTTTGTTCAGTGATTGTTGCTAATGCTAATTGTACTTTTATTTTTTGCATTTGCGCTTGTAAATCAGCATCATTTAACTTGGCTAAAATGGTGCCAGCTGCTACCATTTTGCCTTCAGGAATTTGTAAAAAAACAATACGGCCATTGGTTTCAGGACGTATATCTACAAATTCACTAGCCACTACTGAACCATTCACTTCGATGACTTTATCTATGACTTGCGTTGCAGCAATTGCTATATCCACAGATACTGGCGCATTCGCGTTGAATTTATCAGTTGGCTTTGTTTTTCCCTTACATGCAAACAATCCTAAGATCAGGATGAAGGCAACATAATTTAACTTTCTCAAATTGGTCTAATTTTAGTGCTTAAAGATAGCTAAAATGCCATGTTTTTAGAAAGAAAATAGATGAATGGTTGAATTATCGTCCTCGTTTAAATTGAATGAACTTCTGTTGAATAAAATAGCCCAATTCCAGGTCGTTCAATAGTGCTAGGGTTGGATAGGATGGCTTGCAGTATTCCATAAATACATCCAGCCTTGGACCATCTAATTTAGTCAGTTTTTGGACAAAGCGCTTAGTAAAGCGATAGTTGATGTACTTCTCTTGTTCCTGGTATATTAATCTATTTTGTAAAAATTGGGCGTTTCGGTTACGTTTGAACCTGAACATATTGATAATTTCATTGATATCGAAACCAATTGTAATCCCTCCATTTCCAAACATATTTTGTTGGTTACTCAGTTTTAATCCAGGGGGGTTATAATTAAAGTATTTGGCATAATCCATCCTATTTTGAATTGAATCATACCTGTAATAACTATTGCGCACTCTCACTTCTGGAAGATCAAAACCATTCACATGAATCATGACGTTAAAATTACTCTGATCCTCAATTTGATCTAGTGCAAATTTTTGGGTGCTTTTCCCAAACAATGAAAATGTTAAAGAGTCATTTGGCTGAAGCGTAATTAAATACCTACCCAAAGAGTCAGTTTGTGTGCTACTGTATTTAGTGTAAACCATCACTGCTTCGATTGGCATTCTTCCGGAAATATCATAGACTATGCCACTAATGGTATGCCTCTGTGCCTTTAGGGAAGAAAATGCAACAGAGGTCAATAAAAAAAATAACAGGATAGATTGTTTCATGAATGGCTGCAAAAATAAACAATTCAAGTCTATATGGATGTTAAAATATAGTTGGCCATATCGATAACAATGTGCCCAAAAAGATGGTCCCCAGAACAACCCATTGTGGGGCAACTTTATAGCGCACTAGTACAATCGCAGTTGTGCAAAAAATAAATAGGTAGACCCCTATATTCATGCCAGTCATGATGCCTAAATCAAATACAATATCTTTTAATAAAAATAAGGTTGCACCAAGCATAATACCCACCACAGCTGCATAGATACCTTCCAATGACCGATAAAACAAAGCATACTTTTTTAGTTTCTGCCAAATGGGGAAAAAGAACAAGACAATTAAAAAGCTAGGTAAAAAAACGCCGATACTGGCTACCATGGCACCTATGATTTGTCCTCCAATTCCTTTTTCTTCTAAAGCCAATGCACCGGTAAAGCTTGCAATAGAAAAGATTGGACCAGGAATGGCCCTAACAATTCCAGAACCTGTTAAAAAAGCAGCACTATTTATTTTTAAAACATCTCTTTTGCTTTCTTTGACATGTTCAGTGTTTGGACGAGTTACATATTGTTCATACATCATTGGAATTAACACATCACCCCCACCAAAAACAAAACTTCCAAATCGATAATTATTTTCAAAGAGATTATACACTTTACGGTGCTCCCAGTTTTGACGTGTTGCTTGTTCAGATACAAAACCTGCTATAAGAAAAAATAAAAGGAATAAATGTAAATGCACCCATTTAATTTGTTTAGGTGCAGCACCTTGATCTGGGATTCTTTTATTACTAAAATTGGTGACAATACCAGCTAAAACAATGACAACAGGTATCGTCCAAGGTGTTTTAAAACCGACTAAAGTAAGGATACATGCGAAGCCAAAAACAAAAAAAGTAATAGTGTTATTGATCGCTTTTTTATATAAAAGATAGGTGGCGCTGGCGATAAAACCAATTACCATTGGTTGTAATAAATGCAAGGTTTTCAAAACAGGTTGTAAGTCAAGATGAGTATAGGCAATGGCTAGACTAGCCATAAAACTTGTAGCTGGTAAAATCCAAATGAGCAAAGTAATTAAGGCTAATGAAAAGCCGCCTCTTTTAAAAGCAATCAAAACAATTGTTTGCGTGGATGAGGCACCAGGAAGTAATTGGCAAAAAGCATTGTATTCCATCAACTCCTCCGATGTAATATCCTTCCTTTTTTCTACAAATCGATGTTGCAGTAGGCCAATATGAACTTGAGGACCACCAAAAGCGGTTAAGCTATGTTGGAAAACAGCTTTTAGAAATGGTATATGTCTTAAGAGGTACAATCAGATTGATTTATGTAAAAATAAAATAATTTATTTGCATCCAAAGCATTTAATAATTTATAGGTGAAGTATATCAATACATAACTATGATAATTTGTATCTTTACCACATGAAAAACTTGTTTTTATTAAGTGTTTTGTTCATGGCTTTTGGATGTGGCAAAAGCAATTATGCTACCTACAAGCCTACTTACGCTAATGTTAATTGGGAGGAGCAACCAGACTATAGTCAGTTAAAGAATTGGGCAGCGCATCCTAATAAAATAGACCCTTCCGATAGCATACCGGCTAGTATCTTAAAAAAGTACCAACCCAAAAGCTTAGTAGATGTATTTTTTGTGCATCCTACAACTTATTTAGATCCTGCAATGCCTAATGGCTGGTCTGCCTCTTTAAAAGATATTGCAATAAATATTCAAACAGACTACACAACAATACTGAATCAAGCAAGCATATTCAATGAAGTAGGTATGGTCTATGCACCAAGATATCGTCAAGCGCACATCAAGAGTTACTATCCAGTCAATAAAATAGATACCATCAATGCCTTGGCTGCATTTGAATTAGCTTATCAGGATGTAAAAAAAGCATTTGAATTTTATTTAACCAATCATAATCAGGGAAAGCCCATCATCATTGCTGCACACAGTCAAGGAAGCACACACGCAAAGCGACTACTTAAAGAATTTTTTGATGGAAAAGCATTGAGCAAACAATTAGTGTCTGCTTATATCGTAGGAATGGCGATTGACCCGAAAGAATTTACAAATTTAAAAGCTTGTACCAAGCCAACCGAAACAGGATGTATCTGTGCATGGCGAACTTACAAAGAGGGCTATGTTCCACCAATTATCCAAAATGAAAAATTCAATTCTATTGTGACCAATCCACTAAGCTGGGACAGCAATCAAGTTTCAGTTAGTAGAAAAGTAAATCAAGGAGCCGTATTGTATAACTTTAAAAAAGTCATACCTAATGTGGCAGGAGCATATAACCATGAAGGTGTATTGTGGACGCCTAAACCTAAATTTTTTGGAAACATTTTATACAATACTAAGAATTATCATATAGCAGACTATAACTTATTCTATATGAGTGTACGTAAAAATGCAATGGATAGAGCGGTACAATTTTCAAGCAGCAGTTCCAATTAATTACCTACTTCGCTTAAAAATTTAATGCGCATTATTTTAAGTTGCTCCCATGTGTAGTCATTTTCACTCAATTCTTGTTGTGCAATTTGCAATGAAGAAGTTTCGCAGCTTTTGAAATACTCTAAGATTTCTTCTTGATCATATTCGTCTAACCATTCATCAATGGCATAATCTAAATTTAATTTAGTGCCACTTGCTGCAATGGTTTCCATTTCCTCCAACAAGCTATCTAGTCTTAGGTCTTTATTTTTTGCAATCGTTTCTAAAGGAATTTTTTTATCTACATTTTGAATGATATAAATCTTATTACTTGATTTATTTACCACGGATTTCATCACAAAATCATCTGGCTTTTCGATATTGTAATCAATTACATATTGTTCAATAAGTTTGATAAACGCTTCGCCGTATTTAATGGACTTCCCCTTACTCACGCCTTGACAACGCTCCAATTCTGTAAATGTGGTTGGATATAATGTCGCCATATCTTGTAATGATGTCTCCAGAAAAATTACGAATGGTGGTAAGCCAAGTTTTTTTGCAACAACTTGACGAAGATCTTTCAATAATTCAAATAAACGATCGTCAGTGGTAACAGCATCTTCGGCCACTTCGCTTTCCTCGTCGTCCCCTAATTCGGCGGCAAAAACATTTTGCAAGACCACCAAAAATGAACTAGGTTTTTTCAAGAACTTTTGACCTTTTGCAGTCAGTTTTAATAGGCCGTATTCTTCGATGTCTTTTTCGATCAATTCTTCAAGCATTGCCTGACGAATCAAACTGTTCCAAAATAAGTCATCATGCGTTTTTCCAATACCAAAAACAGGCAATTTTTCGTGGCGATACAAACCAATCTGAGGCGTGTAATGCCCCGTAATAATTTGCACGACATAAGCAGCAACAAATCTTTCATCCAATGCCTGTATCGTTTGTAATAATTGAACTAATTCTGATTTTGCTTGGAATTGTTCTTTTGGATGTAAGCAATTATCACATTTGCCACAATTTTTATCGGGCCATGATTCTCCAAAATAATGTAGCAAACTTCGTCTTCTGCAAACACCACTCTCAGCAAATGCCACAGTTTCATCAATTAATTGTGCACCCACTTCTCTTTCACTCAAAGGCTTGTCTCTTAAAAAGTGTTCTAATTTAGATACATCTTTTTGTGAGTAATATAAAATACAATTCCCTTCCAAACCATCTCTTCCAGCCCTGCCTGTCTCTTGGTAATAATTCTCAATAGACTTAGGAATATTATAATGAATCACAAAGCGAATATCTGGTTTATCAATCCCCATACCAAATGCAATAGTCGCTACAATCACCTGCACGTCTTCGTTTAAAAATTGATCCTGTCTTTCTGCACGTAATTTTTGATCTAACCCAGCATGGTATGCGACTGCTTTAATATTATTTGCTTTTAAAAGATCTGCAAGTTCTTCTGTCGTTTTTCGATTCAGGGTATAAATAATACCGCTTTTCTTTTTATGCTTTGTAATATATTTTACAATGCTTTTAACAGTCTGATCCTTTTTAATTTTCGGCTGCACTTCGTAATAGAGATTTTCCCTATTAAAAGATGAAATTAAAATTTCTGGATGATTAAGTGATAAGTTTTTTACAATATCACTTTGTACTTTAGGTGTGGCTGTTGCAGTCAATGCAATAATGGGCGCAGCTGGATTGATCTCTTCCATCATCTCTTTTAAACGACGGTATTCAGGTCTAAAATCGTGCCCCCATTCTGAAATACAATGGGCTTCGTCCACTGCAAAAAAAGATACTTTCAAGTCGCTAAAAAAATCAAGGTTTTCTTGTTTTGTCAAAGTCTCAGGCGCAACATATAATAATTTGGTCTTGCCACTTAAAAGATCTTCTTTGACAACTTTGATCTGTCCTTTATTTAAAGAAGAATTTAAAAAGTGGGCAACTTCGTCATGCTCACTATATCCTCTAATAAGATCTACTTGATTCTTCATTAAGGCAATCAGCGGGGATACAACAATAGCACATCCTTCCAACATCATTGCTGGTAATTGATAGCACAAACTCTTTCCCCCGCCTGTGGGCATGATTACAAAAGTGTCCCTGCCACTTAATAGGGATTGGATAGCTTGTTCTTGGGTACCCTTGAACTCGGAGAAGCCAAAATATTGCTCTAAAGCCGCTAGTATCTCCTTGTTTTGAGGTATAGTGGTCTTTTTAATCGTTTTTTTAGGCGTGGGCATCTTAATAAGCTTAAAATCAACCGTTTACTATCTAAATCTACTATTAAGTTAACGCATTTTGTTGAACAAAAGTTCACTAAAAAGCATAATTTTTTAAAATAAACCTTTTAACAAAGGATAGATTAAAAAATGACTATAAAGTTAACGAAGTATTACCTTTGCTCCATCTATACAATGCCTATGTCATCTGAGATTAAATCCATTGCCAAAAACGCTTTATTGATTGAATCAAAAGCGGTTGCAGGATTGGAAAAGTTTATAAACGACCAATTTGTTGCAGCTGTTGAAGCGGTGATCGCATCCAAAGGTCGTTTTATTATTAGTGGCATTGGTAAAAGTGCCATTATCGCACAAAAAATTGTAGCTACTTGTAATTCTACTGGAACCCCTGCAATGTACCTTCATGCTGCAGATGCCATTCATGGAGACTCGGGAATGATTGGACCAGAAGATGTCGTGATGATTATTAGTAAGAGTGGTGAGAGTCCTGAAATTAAATTATTAGTGGATTTAATAACCCATTTTGGTAATCCATTGATTGCCATGGTTGGTAATGTAGATAGTTATTTAGGAAAGGCCACTTCGCTAGTTATTAATACAACTGTAGATCAAGAAGCATGTATTCATAATTTAGCACCCACATCCTCTACCACGGCGCAAATGGTAATGGGCGATTTAATGGCCATTGCGTTTATGGAATTAAAGGGTTTTAATTCCAAAGATTTTGCCAAATTTCACCCAGGGGGTAATCTTGGTAAAAGATTAACCTTAACAACGGGTGCCATTGCAAAACAAAATACCCAACCAAGTGTACTAGCATCCACAAGTTTGAAAGAAGTCATTAATGCTATATCAAAAAGTAGGATGGGCGCAACAGTGGTTTTAGATGATTCTGGCACTATTATTGGCATGATTACAGATGGCGATATTCGCAGAATGTTAGAACAACATAATAGTATACAAGATCTTAATGCTGCTGATATTTTTCATAAAAAGCCAATTACAATTTCCTCCAACACCTTGGCCATTGAAGCATTTGATTTAATGAAAGCGCATGACATTAGTCAATTGATTGTTGCTGACGAAGGTCAGTATAAAGGAATGATACACATGCACGATTTAATGAAAGAGGGGATTTTATAAAACATATCTATGCAAAACAAAAATCACTATGTAGCCATTATGGCTGGAGGTATTGGAAGTCGTTTTTGGCCAATGAGTAGGACCGCTCTTCCTAAACAATTTTTAGATGTTTTGAATACTGGTAAAACATTGGTACAATGGACCTATGAACGTTATGCAAAATTTATTCCTGCCGAAAATATTTTTATTGTTACATCCGAAGAGTATGTTGACATTGTAAAAGAACAATTACCAATCTTACCTGTTGAAAATATTTTAGCAGAACCTAGCAAAAAAAATACAGCGCCATGTATTGCCTATATCTCATTTAAATTGGCACAAATGAATCCAGATGCAAAATGTATCGTTGCGCCAAGTGATCATTTAATTTTAGAAGAGGAACGTTTTCAATCTATTGCATTACAAGCTTTGGATTTCGTAGATAATATTAAAGCACTAGCCACTTTAGGGATTCAACCTACACACCCTAACACCGGCTATGGTTATATCCAATTTGAAGGACTAGAAGTAGCTAAGGATGTCTATAAAGTAAAAACCTTTACCGAGAAACCAGATTTAGAAATTGCTAAATCCTTTTTAGCTAGTGGTGATTTTTTATGGAACGCAGGAATTTTTGCTTGGAGCATTAGTAATATTTTAACTGCTTTCGAAAAGTATCAACCAGAAATGTTTGAATTATTTGATCAAGAGAAGCAACATTTTAATACACCAAAAGAGCATGGCGCAATTCAAAGAATCTATCCACTGTGTACCAATATTTCTATTGACATCGCGATCATGGAAAAGGCAAATAACGTATATGTAATGCCAGCTTCGTTTGGATGGAGTGATCTTGGAACATGGAACAGTGCTTATGAGAATATGGAGAAAGATTATTTAGGCAATGCTGTTGCTTCTGATAATGTGATTGTGATTGATGCTACAAAATGTATGATCAATTCACCAAAAGACAAACTAGTGTTAGTTCAGGGATTAGATGACTTTATTGTGATTGATACAAAGGATGTATTATTGATTTGTAGTAAGGATAAAGAACAATCTATTAAAGAATATGTAGCCGAAGTAAAGCGAAACAAAGGAGATAAATATATTTAAATTACCTATCTTAGAGTGGTTGGGATTTTGCTAATCAAAAAATACCCCCTCTATGGCAACCATTATTACAGGCGGCTAAATTAGCGATCGAGGCTGCAGGAATAGATCCTGAAACAATTGATCAAATTATTGTAGCACATAATTTTGGAGACGTACAAAATGGCACCATTCAATCAGATGCTATTCCTGCAATAGCATCAAGAGTGAAACATCATTTAGGCATTGTCAATCCCAACTGTATAGCGTACGATATCTTATTTGGCTGTCCTGGTTGGATACAAGGTGTCATTCAAGCAGATTCTTTTATTAAATCGGGTATGGCAAAAAGATGTTTAGTGATTGGAGCAGAGACACTAAGCAGGGTCATAGACCAGCACGATCGAGATAGTATGATATTTAGTGATGGAGCTGGGGCATGTATTGTGGAGCATAGTGATGATCCTAATCAGGGTATCTTAGCCTTTAGTGTACAAAGCCATTGTAATGAAGAAGCCTATTTTTTATATTTGGGTAAATCAAATCATCCCCAAGCAGATGATACAACAAGGTATATAAAAATGAAAGGCCGAAAAGTGTATGAGTATGCCATTAAGAATGTGCCAATTGCCATGAAAGCTTGTATCGAAAAAGCTGGAGTGGGTATACATGAAGTGAAAAAATTCTTCCTACATCAAGCCAACGAAAAAATGGATGAAGGCTTTATTAAGGCATTGTATAAATTATATGATATAAAGGCTATCCCGGCAGACATCATGCCTATGAGTATCCACGAATTAGGTAATAGTTCCGTAGCAACTATTCCAACTTTATATGACCTAGTACTTAGAGGAAAATATTCAGAACATCAATTAGAAAAAGGCGATGTCGTAATTTTTGCATCTGTTGGTGCAGGCATGAATATCAACGCAATTTGCTATCGACTCTAATAGCCTCTTTGGTTATTGCCCTCAATGTAATTAGTATATGCTTTATTACAAACTTTATTGCCACCTGGTGTTGGATAGTTACCAGTAAAATACCAATCACCTGTATTGGTAGGACAGCATGCATGCAATCCTTCAATGGTCTGATAAATCACTTCTACAGGAATTTGAATATTATCTGGCGTGATGAGTTGCGCAATTTTATCTGAAATTTCTTCTGTTGTAAAAGGCTTGTACAATTCACGTACCACATTTTCTGTATGTAGTTCGTTTTTTGCTTCAAGTGCTTTGATCTTTTGATATATATCATTCATTATCTGCTCCATACCTCTTTCTTTCAACAAGGCAATAGCAGCTTTGAATGCAATAAAATCGCCCATCTTACTCATATCAATACCGTAACAATCAGGGTACCTGATTTGAGGTGCAGATGAAACCACAATGATCTTTTTTGGAGAAAGTCTGGATAGCATTCTAACGATGCTTTCTTTTAAAGTGGTCCCTCTAACAATACTATCATCTATGACCACCAAACTATCTTCATTTTTACGCACTGTACCATACGTGATATCATAGACATGTTGCACCATCTCATTTCGGTTCGCATCTTCAGTAATGAATGTTCTTAATTTGACATCTTTGATGGCAATTTTTTCTTGACGAATTTTTCGATTCACCATCTCACCTAATTTATCCGCGTCTACGTCTTTACCCCAACTCAAAATACGTTCTACTTTAATGGCATTCAAGTATTCTTCCATTCCTTTTATCAATCCATAAAATGCCACTTCAGCAGTATTTGGGATATAAGAGAAAATCGTATTCTTTAAATCTTTTTCAATTCTATCTAAAACAATTTTACTCAAGTAATGTCCGAGGGCGATACGCTCTCTGTAAATTTTTTCATCGCCGCCTCTAGAAAAATAAATACGCTCAAAAGAACAAGCCCTTCTTTCTTTTGGTGCAACAATTTGTTCTATGGTGTATCCGCCTTTATCGTCAATAATTAAAGCATTACCCGGCATTAATTCATGTACTTCATTTTCGCCTACATTAAATGTGGTACGTATAGCTGCTCTTTCACTAGCAGCTACAATCACTTCGCCATCAATATAATAATAAGCTGGACGGATACCATGCGCATCACGCATGATAAAGCTATACCCATTGCCCACAAGTCCACCAATGGTAAAGCCCCCATCAAACATCGGCACGGATTGCTTTAATACTTCTGCTATATTTGGACAATTAGGATTTTTTGTTTCTTCAATAACTAAAAAGTGATGGATCACTTCCATCATCGCTGCTAAGTCGCTTTGTTTTTCAAAAGGACCTGGATCATATTGAATTTGTTTGAACAATTCATCTGTATTCACCAAATTGAAATTACCTGCTAATGCAAGGTTTTTTCCTGGTACTAAATTTCTCTTTATAAATGGATGGCAAAATTCAACATTGTTCTTGCCTTGAGTCCCATACCTTAAATGTCCTAGTAACAATTCACCCATAAAAGGCAAATGCCCTTTCATTAACCCTGGGTGCTTGGTAATATCTGGTTGTAATTTTTCTAGTTCTTGTATTTCTTGTCCTACTTTAAAAAATAAATCAGCAATAGGTTGCTGTGCACTACTTCTTAATCTATATAAAAAAGGATTGCCTGCTTCTATATCTAGTTTAACAGTTGCAATCCCTGCGCCATCTTGACCACGATTGTGTTGCTTCTCCATCAAAAGGTATAACTTATTTAGACCGTAGGTAACTGACCCCCTATTTTGTAAATAGTAGGAGAAAGGTTTTCTTAACCTAATGAATGCTAAGCCACATTCGTGTTTGATTTCGTCGCTCATGATGAAATTTCTAGTATGTTTTTTCCTTTACAATTGCATTTGCCACTTTTGTCCAATCTGTCAATTCTTTACAAGCTTGGAAATCGTTGTCTATAAATACATAGTAATTAGGTACTTTATCTTTAAACCAAGATTCTAGCACTTTTGCTTTTTTCTCTTCAAGAGCCCTTAAAGAAATACGGTTATAATCTTCTCTTAAATTCTCTTTATGTGGTTCTGTTCTTTCTTTGTAATAAACAATTCGAACAGTTTTTCTTCCTCTATCATCTACATACAATTGAGGTTGTGAAATATCACCTGGCTTCATATTTTGAATCAAGACCACCATCTCTTTATCCAACTGGTCAAAATTGATATAAGTGGACCCATCACGACCAGTTACAGCGCCACCACTGAATTTACTAGATTCGTCATCACTGAATTTGTTCACTGCCTCACCAAAGCTAGTTTTGTTTTCTAAAATTGCCTTTCTAACACTGTCTAATATATGTTTTGTCTCATTGATCTCGTCATTGGTGATTGGAGGGATTCTTAAAATATGCTTTACAACAGCATCATCTCCAGATCTAGAAATCAACTGAATGATATGGTATCCAAATTTTGATTTCACAGGAGCAGAAATCTGACCTTCTTTTAATCTAAAAGATGCCGCCATAAAAGCTGGATCAAATTCTCTTACGTTTCTGTTTAAACTAAATTGACCTAGATTTTCTTTTGAACTAGGATCTTCAGAATATAATTTCACCAATTGTTCAAACTTATTCACACCACTTTCTACTTGCTTTCGGTATTCCAACATTTGTTGAATCACATATTCTTCGATATCACGATTTGCTTTCGGGTGCATGATGATTTCCGAGATCTGCACTTCACTTTCATACAAAGGCAAACTGTCTACTGGAATTTTTGCATAAAAAGCTTTTACCTCATTTGGTGTAATCTTTACTTTGTCAATAATTTTATTCTGCATTTCCTCCGCCAAACGTTGTTCTTTAATCAAAAGTCTAAAATCATCTTTCAACTGAAAGATAGACCTTCCAGCAACTTCTTCTAAGACTTCCTTTGAACCAAATTGTTGTATGAAATTTCGAATACGGCCATCAATAGCCACTTCAATTTCTTCCTCTGTAATTAATATAGAATCTTTTTCGGCTTGTAATACTAAAGCTTTTCGAATCAACTGCCCTTCGATTACCTGACAAGGCGTTGGTAATTCAATATTTTCTTGACCCTGTGCTTGTCTCTTATAATCTGCAAGTGCATTGTCTACATCGGAACGCAGAATATATTTATCACCCACTGTGGCAATAATTTTATCTGCTAAAACTTTTTTGATTTGAGCTGTTGCTGTACTAGCAATAACAATTAAGACTAAGGCGAATACGATGCGAACTATTTTCATCAAATATAAATTAAGGGTCTAAGTTCCGATAGCTGGAGCAATGCTCCAACTATCAAATCTTAATTTTTTTATAAAGTACGTTTAACTTCTTCTTCCTCAAATGCTTCAACGATATCACCTGGCTTTAAGTCGATAAAGTTTTTGATGGTCAAACCACATTCCATATTAGAGACCACTTCTTTCACGTCATCTTTGAAACGTTTCAAGCTTCCTAATTCAGCTGCTTGGCCTTCGCCTTTGGGGAACTCAACGATACCATCACGAATAATACGAATCTTACTGTTTCTGCTCAACTTACCATCAAGTACAAAACATCCGGCAACCGTTGCTTTATCAAACTTGTAGACTTCTCTAACCTCCACATTCGCCACTATTTTCTCTTGGATTTTTGGTTCCAACATACCTTCCATCGCACTCTTAATTTCATCAATCGCATTGTAGATGATTGAGTACATTTTAATTTCAACACCTTCTGTTTCTGCTAAGCGACTTGCTTGCATACTAGGGCGAACGTTAAAACCAATGATGATGGCATCAGAAGCAGCAGAAAGCAATACATCAGATTCAGAAATCTGACCCACCCCTTTCAATACCACTCTTATCGCAATTTCTTCGGTTGATAATTTTTGTAATGAATCACTCAAGGCTTCTACAGAACCATCCACGTCACCTTTGATGATAATGTTTAATTCTTTAAAGTTACCTAAAGCCAAACGACGACCGATCTCGTCTAATGTAATATGTTTTCTAGTTCTCAAGCCTTGCTCTCTTAATAATTGAGAACGCTTGGTTGCTAATTCTTTCGCTTCTGACTCGTCTTCATATACTTTGAATTTCTCACCAGCTTGTGGTGCACCATTCAAACCTAATATTACAACAGGTGTAGACGGAGGTGCTACTTCGATACGCTGATTACGTTCGTTGAACATGGCTTTAACACGACCATAAAACTGTCCTGATAAAATTAAATCTCCTTGATGTAAAGTACCATTTTGAACAAGTATTGTAGCAACATAACCACGTCCTTTATCTAAAGAGGCCTCGATAATTGTACCTGTTGCTTCTCTATTTGGATTGGCTTTTAAATCTAAAAGTTCAGATTCTAATAATACTTTCTCTAACAAAGCATCTACATTCAAACCTTGTTTAGCAGATAATTCTTGATTTTGGAATTTACCACCCCAAGCTTCTACTAAAATATTCATTTGAGATAATTGCTCGTATATTTTTTGTGGCTGCGCACCGTCTTTATCTATTTTATTCACTGCAAAAATCATTGGCACATTCGCTGCTTGAGAGTGACTAATGGCCTCTTTTGTTTGCGGCATCACTGCATCGTCTGCAGCAACTACGATAATTGCAATATCTGTAACTTTAGCACCACGAGCACGCATCGCTGTAAAGGCTTCGTGACCTGGTGTATCCAAGAAAGTGATGGCTTTACCATTTGGCAAAGTCACTTCGTATGCACCAATATGTTGCGTGATACCACCGGCCTCACCTGCAACCACATTCGCGTTACGTATATAATCCAATAAAGATGTTTTACCGTGATCCACGTGACCCATGATGGTAACGATTGGAGGACGCTCCACTAAATTTGCTTGATCTTCAGCTTCCTCTTCCTCATCCATTTCTACTACATCTTCTAAGCCAACAAATTCAACTTCGAATCCAAATTCACTGGCAACCAATTCAATCACCTCCGCATCTAAACGCTGATTGATCGAAACCATGATACCCAAGTTCATACACTTGCTGATGATATCTGCAAAGCTTACATCCATCAAGCTCGATAACTCACTCACGGTTACGAATTCTGTTACCTGTAATTTATTATCTTCTCTTAGTTCATTATTTTCATTTTCAGCAGCTTCTTCTCTTCTTTGACGACGATACTTAGATTTCGTGCCCTTACCACGACCACCTTGGCCAGATAATTTAGCTTGCGTTTCCTTGATCTTATCTTGAATTGCTTTCTGATCGATTTCTTTTTGCTCAGCAGTCTGCGGCATATTTCTTCCGCGTCCACCACCTTGTCCACCTTGTGGACGATTGCCATTATTAGGACGATTGCCTTGGTAACCACCGCCTTGTCCACCTTGTGGACGATTGCCTTGATAGCCGCCACTACTTTGAGTTTGACCACCTTGTCCAGTTTGACCTGTTTGATTTGGTCTGCCTTGAACAGGGATACGCTTACGAACACGTTTTTCTTCCTGCGTTAAAGGTTTTGGTCTAGTATCGCTATTAATTGGTAAATCAATCTTACCTAAAATGGTTGGACCTGTTAATTTGTCTGCTTGGATATTTGTAATTGCACCATGCACATTTTCAGGGGCGATAGAATGATCTTCCGGCGGCGCTTTTGGAGCTGGTGTTGGATTCGCTTTTTTAGCAGCCGGTTTTTTAGCAGTCGCTTTAGGAGCAGGCTCTTCTGTTTTTTTAGTGGTCTTTTTTGGTCTAGTAGAAGAGTCAATGGCAGAAAGGTCAATCTTATTCACCACTTTTGGTGCTTCCACCTCTGGTGTTTCTACTTTAATTTTAGCAGGCGCTGCTTCAACTGGAGCTGCAGCTGCTTTGGATGTTTCCACAACTGGCGTTTCAGTAACAACTGCTTTTTTAGCTGGAGCAATTTCTTCCTCCGCTTTTTTGCTTTTGTCTGCTGTTACATTTTTTGGCAATTCCACATGGTCTGCCTTATTCTTAGCAACCTTGTCGCTTTGGAATTCTGCCTGCAAAGCATAGTACTGACTTTCAGTTAATTTGGCTGTTGGCTTAAGGTCATCCTTAGGAAAACCTTTTTTACTAAGAAATTCAATCAAGGTATCTTGACCGATGTTGAATTCTTTAGCAGCTGCTAACAGTCTTGGTAGTTTCAATTCTGACATTTGAATGTTTTTTGTCCCTTTTTTTTGAACAGAGACGCGTTCCTTTTATAAATATACTTCTATTTAAAGGTTATTCACCTTTAGCAAACTCTTCTGTCAAGACACGGCGTACTTCCGCAATTGTCTCCACTTCTAAGTCTGTTCTTTTTTCTAATTCTTCTGCGCTTAATTTCAATACACTTCTTCCTGTATCACAACCAACACGCTTAAACTCATCAATAATCCATGCTTCAATTTCATCACTAAATTCGTCTAAATCGATATCGAACTCATCCACAATTTCTTCGTCTTCACGGTACACATCTAATTCATAGCCTGTTAATTCAGACGCCAATTTGATGTTCACACCACGACGACCAATTGCTAAAGAAACTTGATCTGATTGTAAGTACACTTCGGCACGCTTGCGTTCAGCATCAATATTCATATAGCTGATTTTTGAAGGCGTCAATGAACGTTGAATTAATAATTGTGTATTCGTTGTAAAATTAATAACATCGATATTTTCATTTTTTAATTCTCTTACGATACCATGAATACGAGAACCTTTCATACCCACACAAGCACCTACTGGATCGATACGATCATCGAATGATTCAACAGCTACTTTTGCACGCTCACCTGGCTCACGAACAATTTTCTTAATCGTAATTAAACCATCAAAAATTTCCGGCACTTCTATTTCTAATAATTTAGCTAAGAATAATGGGCTTGTTCTTGATAAAATAATCACAGGTGTATTATTTTTCATATCCACTCTTGCAATCACCGCTCTAATTGTTTCTCCCTTCTTAAAAAAGTCTTGAGGGATTTGTTCTGTTTTTGGAAGAATCAATTCGTTTCCTTCTTCGTCTAACAATAAAACTTCCTTCTTCCAAACCTGATATATTTCAGCATTGATAATTTCACCAATTCTATCAGAATATTTTTTTACAAGAACGTTTTTCTTTAAATCATTGATACGAGATGCTAAAGTCTGCTTTGCAGCAAGGATAGCCCTTCTACCAAAATCGTAGATATTCACTTCCTCTAATAATTCTTCACCAATTTCAAAATCAGGTTCGATTTTGATTGCATCAGAATAAGAAACTTCAGCTAAAGGATTATCTACATCATCATCCGGTCTGATTTCACGACGACGGATGATTTCTAGGTCACCTTTTTCTGCGTTTACGATTACATCGAAGTTTTCATCGCTACCATATTTTTTTCTCAATAAGGTTTTGAATACATCTTCTACTACTTTCATCATCGTAGGACGATCTATATTTTCAGCGTCTTTAAACTCCGCGAAAGCTTCAATCAAATTAATACTTGCCATAACATCATTTTTTTATCAAGCAGTCAAGCTTGAGATTTGTTAAAATTGAATTTGAACTATAGTTGATTTTATATTTTCAAATGGAATAAGCATAGTTTCTTGGGTCGCTTTTTTCCCCTTACCAGCAGTCCATTCTATTAAAATATCTTTATCTGTAACTTCTTTCATTACGCCCGTAAAAACTGATTCGTCATTCAATATCACTTCTACGGTACGTCCAATATTTTTTACATATTGTCTGTTTAAAATCAAAGGCTCTTCTACACCAGGTGAAGAAACCTCTAATGCAAAATCACCTTCAGGGAACCATGCAGCTTCTTCGATGGCCTTGTACAATCTTCTGTTGAATGAAGTACATTGTTTGATAGGCAAACCTTGGTCGCCATCAATATATACTCTTATTATGTGACCAGGCTTTACTTTGATATGTACCAAAAAATAGCTTGGATCCTCTTGTAATAAAGGCTCTAATAAGGTATAAACCCTGTCTTTTAATTCGTTTACTTCCATACTTAAAAAAGAAGAAGGGAACGATTTCGTTCCCTTCATTTCTCTGCATATTCTAGATCAAAGGTAATAAAAGAGGATGAAATCACCCAATTTTATTCAATCTGGACGTATTTTTGTGGTATGACCAAGCTATTGATTTACGGATTCCTGATCTATCTCTTGTATAAATTGATCTTTAATGTCGTACTTCCTGTACGTAAAGGGGTCAAGACTGTTCGCCAAAATATGGAGGAAATGCAACGAAAAATGGCCGAAGCACAGCAGCAAAACACCAATTATTCTGGATTTACGACCCAAAATCCACCTAAATCTGCACCAAAATCAAGTAGTGAGTCAGTTAAAAAAGACGCTGATTACATTGATTTTGAGGAACTTAAGTAAGATACTAGCTTAATAACTTAGGCAATTCCTTTTCAATGAACATGCCTGGTTGCAAATACAAGACCTGCAATCCAATCGAGGCAGCTCCAATGATATTGGGCATATTGTCATCAATGAACAAGGTTTCAGCAGCGTTAAGCCCTTCTTGTTCTAAAATATATTGAAAAGAGGCAGGGTCAGGCTTGCGCATCCCCATTTGATGAGAATAATAAGGTTTTTTAAATAGCTTTTCGAAATCCCCACCGATCTCCCTTTCAAATTGAGGAAGCACATAATCACAATGTATTTGATTGGTATTGGAGTATAGAAATAGGGGGAATTTTTGTTGATTTGCTTTAATCCAATCCATACTCTCTTTTCGAAAACCAACTAATAAGGAATTCCAAGCTGTAATAATTTGAACATGATTCAGTGATAAATTGTACAATTGATTGAACCCTTCGCAGAATCCTTCCTGGTCGATGAAGCCTTTTTCCAAATCATAAAATAATTGATCACATTTATTGAGTGTAAAATGATTTTGAAAATTAGGGATACCTAATGCATCAAATTGTGCATACATATGATTGAAATCAATATCGTATAAAACATTGCCTAAATCAAAAATGATATTTTTTACTGGAGTCATAAATTGCTGAAAGAAATTAAAAATGAATCGTTGTTAATTAATGCAAAGATACAAATAGATTGATTGAAGATCTTTTACAAATTGTATATTTGATCCATGCAACAAAATCTAGCCCATATCGCAGTGGTTGTTCGTGATTATGATGAAGCCATTCATTATTATACCAATACGCTAGGATTTAAATTAATAGAAGACACGATACTTTCTGAAACAAAACGCTGGGTGATGGTACAGCCAACCGGCGCAAACAATGGGTGTATGTTATTGCTTGCAAAAGCTGCAACACCCGAACAAGAAAAAAGCATTGGCAATCAAACTGGAGGACGTGTATTTTTATTTTTATATACCGATAATTTTTATCGTGACTTTGAAAACTATAGTGCTAAAGGTGTCGAATTCACTATCCCTCCACATATCGAAGCTTATGGAACAGTTGCAGTCTTTAAAGATCTTTATGGAAATCTTTGGGACCTAATTGAACCTTCATAGCTGCTGCCATATATTTACATGCAGCATCCCCTTTGTTTAATTCGTTCTGGATATTCGTATGCGAAGCCTCGTCTCGGTTTTGACTCAGCTTGAACACGTGCTGTAAGTCATTTACAACAATATCAAATGAATAAATGGCTTTCATATTTTGTTCCATGTATTCCTTAGATAAATTTTTGACTTGCGTTGGCGCATCTGCATCTTTTTCAAAATGCAAAGTCAATTCAGTGAGTAAATTTCTTAAATGCGTTTCGTCTTTTATTTCTAATTGCCCTCTGGCATGCACGGTTTGATAGTTCCAAGTGCTGCCCATATTTTTTGTGGTATACCAATTAGCGCTCACAAATGCAGAAGGTGCAGAAAAAATAACCAATACATTTTTGTTCACTTCAAAAGCATTGCTATGATCCTGTTTGCGCATGATATGACCACTAATGGTGATGATATCATTTTCTACTTTCATTAAAACGGGTATATGCGTAGCTACTGGAAGTCCTTTGCTGTCTACACCACAAATGGTTACAAAAGGATTCGCCTGCATAAAATCAATCACTTGTTGATGATTGCTGGCTTTGAAATGAGGAATATTATACATCGTTAAAAGTTAAGTAGTGAAAAATAAATTCAAATAATTTTTAATTGAATTGTTAAAAAATTGATTTTAAAAGTTTACTTCTTATAAAGGCAATGCAGTAGTCGTCTTAATCTCATCCATCACAAACAAACTATTGATATGCGCTAC
>RFSD01000031.1 GCA_009924165.1 Chitinophagia bacterium
CTTATTAAAGCGTAGCTAAATTTTGGATAGTAAAATTAGTCCTAAAGGTTTTGTTTAAAATCTTTCAGCAATATGGCTATTCCACCGTAACGGATTTTGCTAGGTTTCTTGGCTTATCTACATCAATGCCTTTTGCAACACCTACGTAGTAACTGAGTAATTGTAAAGGGATTACACTTAATAATGGTGCAATCACCTCATCGATATCAGGCACAAACATCACATTGTCCGACATTGAAGATAAGACCGTATCTCCTTCTGTGGCAACCGCAATAATTTGTCCTTTTCTTGCTTTGATTTCTTGGATATTGGATACCACTTTTTCATAGTATAGGTCCTTAGTGGCCACAAAAACAACAGGTAAGTTTTCGTCCACCAAGGCAATAGGTCCGTGTTTCATTTCAGCGGCAGGGTATCCTTCGGCATGGATATAAGTGATCTCTTTTAATTTCAATGCGCCTTCTAATGCGATTGGAAAATTAAAGCCTCTACCTAAATATAAAAAGTCTTTAGCGTCTTTATATTGTTTTGCAATCGCTTCAATTTTTTTAGTATCTGCTAAAATTGTTTTTACTTTTTCCGGAACAGAGGCCAATTCATTGATCAAGTGTTCATAGCGTTCATCAGAAATACTGCCTTTTGCTTTTGCAATTTTCAATGCCATCATGGTCAATACTGCTAATTGTCCTGTGAAAGCTTTTGTACTTGCTACTCCAATTTCAGGCCCAGCATGGGTGTAAGCACCTGCATGACTTAATCTTGCGATACTACTTCCCACCGCGTTCACGACACCAAATATAAATGCACCTTTTTCTTTTGCACTCTCTAAGGCTACCAATGTATCAGCAGTCTCACCACTTTGTGAGATAGCAATAATCACATCACCCGGATGAATCACTGGATTACGATACCTAAATTCAGAAGCGTATTCTACTTCTACTGGGATTCGACATAATTCTTCAATCAAATATTCTGCTACCAAGCCAGCATGCCAACTTGTACCACATGCTACAATCATAATTCTAGAAGCTTTTGTCAATGCTTCTAAATGATTGTCTACTCCGGCCATTACAATTTGTTGTTCCTCTTGTAATAGCCTCCCTCTTAAACAATCAAAGATAGTTGCAGGCTGTTCAAAAATTTCTTTTAACATAAAATGGTTATAGCCGCCTTTTTCAATTGCAGCTAATTCCATATCTAATTTTTGAATAAATGGGGTTTGTTTTTCGTTGCCTAAATTTTTCAAAATCAATTCATCCTTTTTCACAATGGCAATCTCATAATCGTTCACATAAACCACTTCTTTGGTATATTCAATAATAGGAGAGGCGTCACTTGCTAAAAAGTGTTCGTCTTTTCCAATGCCAATCACTAGTGGACTACCTTTTCGAGCAGCAATGATGGTTTCAGGGTCTTCTTGGTCAATTAATAATATACAATACGCACCTACAATTCTTTTTAAAGCAATACGCAATGCTTCTTCTAAGTTGCTATTATTATTTTCTTGGATGTCTTGTATGAAATTCAATAAGACTTCTGTATCGGTATCGCTTTTAAAAGCATAACCTTTGGAAAGTAGTTCTGTTTTTATTTGAGTATAGTTCTCAATAATACCATTGTGCAACATGGCTAATCTGCCATTGTTAGATAAGTGTGGATGTGCATTGCGGTCAGATGGTTCACCATGTGTTGCCCAACGGGTATGACCAATACAAATATTGGAGTGCATATTTTTACCTACCACCGCTTCTTCTAGTTCAGCAACCTTGCCCTTTTTTTTATGCACTTGTAATTGACCCTCTTGAATGATGGCTACTCCAGTGCTATCATAGCCACGATATTCTAATCGCTTTAAACCTTTTAATACAATTGGGTATGCTTCTCTATGACCTATATAACCTACAATTCCACACATATTTTGATGATTTGAACTTTATTCAATAATTTAAGCGAAAATAAACATTAATAATTTAATGTATGCATCAGAAATTGCTTTTTGACACCAGTTCCGATATCATTTTAGAAGACGAACGCGTGTTATTGCGTCCTTTGATGCAAGAAGATGCGGTTTATCTTTCGGCCTATGTTAAAGCAGAACCATCACTTTGGAAATACGCTTTAACTCCAATTACAACAGAACAAGCATTTGATCAGTATATCAGCAACGCTATTGAATCTAGACATTTAAAAACTGCGTATCCTTTTATTGTTTTTGATAAACTACAAAATAAATATGTAGGTAGTACAAGATTCTATGACATACAATTGGAAAATAAATCTACACAGTTTGGTTATACCTGGTATAGTGAGAAAACTTGGGGAACAGGTTTGAATGAGCACTGTAAATTATTACTCTTAACTTATGCATTTGAAACAATTGGTTTTGAGCGCGTAGAATTTCGTGCTGACAACAGAAATAAGCGAAGCATTGCTGCCATGCAAAAAATAGGATGTACAGTAGAAGGGATTTTGCGCAATCATTTACCAACAAGTGATGGAACAAGACGTGATTCTATTGTATTGAGTATGCTAAAAAATGAATGGCCTACAATTAAAGCAGGGTTCCTTGCAAGAATAAAAATGCTAGACCAAAATAAATAAGGATGGCAGTGACATCCACCAAAGTGGCTACAAATGGTGCAGATGAAACTGCAGGATCCGCGCCCAATCTTTTTAAGACCATTGGCAACATGGATCCAGTAATGGTACCCCATATAACAACACCCACTAAGGTTAATCCAATGGTGCTTGCAATTAAGATCCAATGTTCTCCATAAAATCCTGGAGCAATATAATGCCATACCATCACTCTAAAGAATCCAATCAAACCTAATACCAAGCCTAGTAATAAGCCACTTAGAATTTCTCTTTTTAAAATTTTCCACCAGTCTTCAACGGTGATTTCACCAATAGACATGGCTTGTATGATTAATGTAGAAGCTTGTGAACCAGTATTACCGCCACTTGATAAAATCAAGGGGATAAATGTGGTCAACACAATAACTTTGGCAATCTCTCCTTCAAAATAACCCATCGCAGTCGCAGTCAACATTTCACCCAAGAATAAGACCACCAACCATGTGATTCTTTTTTTGAATAAATTAAAAATAGACATGTCTAAATAAGGTTCGTTCAAAGCTTCTGTACCTCCCATCTTTTGCATATCCTCACTGAACTCCTCATTCGTTACCCATAAAATATCATCTATCGTTACAATACCTAATAACACATCATTGTCATCCACCACGGGAATGGCTACTCGGTTATTCATTTTAAAAACTTGACTAGCATGCTCTTGGTCATCATATACATTCAATGCCACATACCTACCATCGATAATATCTTTAATGATATCGGTAGGTTTTGCTAATAATAAATCTCTAATTCGAATATCATCCACTAAACAACCCAATTCATCGATGATGTATATTACATCAATGGTCTCTGAGTTCTTACCATATTTTCTGATATTATCTAAAACTTGTGCAACGGTATAATTTGGGTATACATACACATAATCGGGCGTCATCATACGTCCAACTGAATCTTCTGGATAACCTAAAAGTGATAATGTAATTTTACGTTCTTCCGGATCCAATAATTTAATGAGGTCGCGAATGGCTGCTTTTGGTAATTCTTCAAAAAAGTCAGTACGGTCATCCGGAGGTAATTCATTTAAGATCTTTGCAGTCTTTCTTGCAGGGAGTTCTTTAATGATATCCTTCTGTTGATTAATGTCCAATAATTTGAAGACGCTTACCGCACGATGTACTGTCATCGTATCAATAATCAAACCTTCTTTTTCGGGAAATTCATTCACAAGCTCCACCACATCACTGATGTTTTGCTCGTCTAAAAATTCCTTTAAAAGCGGCAGGTCTTCCTTAGAGAGGATCTCTAAAAAAACTTCTGATAATATGATATTGTCTTCTAATTCTGCTGACATGGCTGCAATTTACGAAAATCATACTAGGATATGTTAACTTTATGTAATGATATTGCCAATTTTGTATATTATGGAGACGGCTCACCGAGGAAGAGGGGTATTCACTACCGAAGCAATCCCTGCTGGAACAACCATAGAAATAGCGCCAGTCATCGTTTTAAATCAAGCAGAGCGTGCATTAGTGGACACAACTTTATTACATGATTATATTTTTGAATGGGGGATAGATGAACAACAAGCAGCAGTGGCATTGGGCTATGCATCAATCTATAACCACAGTGTGGATGCGAATTGTACATATGATATGGATTTTGAACATAAGACCATCCAAATTCAAACAAAGCGCGAAGTTGCAGTAGACGAAGAACTATGCATTAATTACAATGGGGATGGCATTACAGATAAATCAGTATGGTTTGATGCAAAATAATACGCATCATTATAAGACGCATTGTTTTTACTTCAACTGATAAACCCTTACATAATCAATTTCCATTTTTGCAGGAAGGATGGCATCATTTACGCCTTTTGCTCCCCCCCAATTTCCGCCGAATGCAATATTTAATAATAAATGCATAGGTCCATCAAAAGGCCAAGCACCTTTGCCAGTCCCATTATTTTTATAAGTATAATAAGCCTGATTGTCCAGTAAAATAGTTACACTGTCTTTATTCCAAATCACCGAGTATTCGTGAAATTTAGTATCAAAATCTTTTACTTCGATGGTATCTGTTTTTTGATTACCAATAATATGATTGAAGCTTTTTGTATGTGTAGTGGCATGAATGAATCCAGGATTAAATCCAACATGTTCCATGATATCAATTTCTCCATCATCAGGCCATTTAAGTGGAGTGGTAGAACCCAACATCCATATTGCTGGCCAGGTGCCTAGGCCTCTTGGTAATTTTGCACTTACATCTATTCTTCCGTAAATCCAATCTCCTTTTCCTTTGGTCACCAACCTAGCAGAACTATATTTTCTGTCCTCAATACTTTGTTGCTTTAATTCAATTGTAAGTAATCCATTTTCCACGCGCGCATTTCCAAGTGAATCCCTTGTGTAATATTGTAATTCATTATTGCCCCAGCCCCATCCACCCACATCATAATTCCATTTTGTAGGATCTGGTAATCCTTCGTAATCAAATTCATCGGACCAAACTAATTGCAGCTTTCCTATCTGGTTGTTTTTTTGAATGGATTGACTTTGAGCGTTTAATCCAAGCAAGCAAAATAAAATGGTATAAAATGTTGAAGCTATTTGCATAAAAAGGGTATTCTTGTTAAAATTGCGTATTGTTTGGACTAAAATTAAGTTTTTTCTAGTGTTTTAGTTGGGGATTTTATAAAAAGGGCCGTAAATTTGCAAAATGTTATTTAATAACCATATCCATCATTTTCATCTGCTATCAAATAGGTAAGCTGTAGATGTTGGTATGTATCAATATTAAACAAAGGGCTTACTTCATAGTAAGCCCTTTTAATTTTTTATAATTATCATATGCGATTAAAATTAGCGATTCAAAAATCAGGGAGATTAAATCAAGATTCTATGCAACTTTTAAAAGAATGTGGCATTGATATTAGTAATGGCGTCAATCAATTAAAAGCGGAAGCGAGCAATTTCCCAATTGAAGTTTTCTTTTTAAGAGATGACGATATTCCTCAGTATGTGCAAGATGGTGTAGCAGATATTGGATTTGTTGGAGAAAATGTGGTTTATGAAAAAGCAAAAAAAGTAGAAGTGGCGTACGCACTTGGTTTTGGGAAATGTAGATTGAGTTTTGCTATTCAAAAAGGAGAAGCGTATACTGGACCACAATTTTTAGCCGGTAAAAAAATCGCGACAAGTTATCCAGTATTGGTTCAAAAATATCTTGATCAACATCTAATTAAAGCAGAAATTCATGAGATCAGTGGTAGTGTCGAAATTGCACCTGGTATAGGACTAGCCGATGTGGTTTGTGATTTGGTGAGTAGTGGATCTACCTTATTTATGAATGGATTGAAGGAAGCGGAGACAATTTTAAACGCTCAGGCGGTTTTAGTTAAACGAAACAACCTTCCTGCGGAACTGGTCCCTATCTTAGAGCGCTTATTATTCCGTTTGGAGTCAGTTAAAAAAGCAAAAAAGCATAAATATGTTTTAATGAATGCACCCAATGCACAATTAGATAAAATTATTGCAGTATTACCAGGCATGAAAAGTCCAACAATAGTTCCATTGGCTACAGCAGGTTGGAGCAGTGTGCATACGGTGATTGAAGAAGCGGATTTCTGGAATTTAATTGAACAATTAAAAGCGCTAGGTGCCGAAGGTATTTTGGTAGTGCCTATCGAAAAAATGATTTTATAAGATGCAAGTATTTATAGAACCAAATA
Organism: Chitinophagia bacterium; assembly: GCA_009924165.1. Classification (GTDB taxonomy): domain Bacteria; phylum Bacteroidota; class Bacteroidia; order Chitinophagales; family Chitinophagaceae; genus Sediminibacterium. The sequence goes on from RFSD01000031.1 coordinate 6,332, forward strand.
AACAGGACTGGGAAGCATTGTTGAAGCGCCCAAATTTTGATGCAGCGGAATTGTTGCCAAAAGTACAATCGATTTTAGATGCAGTAGCTTTAGATGGAGATGCAGCGCTGTTGAGATTGAGTGAGACATTTGATCAAGTGCATTTAAAATCCATAGTCATTGATCCTGCATTGATACAAGCTGCAGAAGCACTTGTTGCGCCTGCACTTAAAACTGCGATCCAGTCTGCAAAAGTGAATATTGAGATTTTTCATCAAGCACAATTAAAGAAAGAGGAAAAAATAGAGACCATGCCAGGGGTATGGTGCTGGAGGAAATCTGTTGGGATTGAAAAAATAGGCATCTATATTCCTGGTGGCACAGCGCCCTTGTTCTCGACTGTTTTGATGTTGGGCATTCCAGCAAAATTAGCAGGGTGTAATGAAGTGGTTTTGTGCACGCCCCCAAGAAAAGATGGTACAGTAGATCCTGCTATTTTATATGCAGCTCATCTTGTAGGTATCCAACAAATTTACACTATTGGAGGTGCACAAGCTATTGCAGCAATGGCATACGGAACAGCAACGGTACCTAAAGTGTTTAAAATATTTGGTCCAGGGAATCAATACGTGACTGCAGCGAAACAATTGATTCAACAACAAGGCGTAGCAATTGATATGCCAGCAGGTCCAAGTGAAGTATGTGTCTATGCAGATGAAACAGCAGTGCCGGCTTTTGTAGCAGCAGATCTATTATCACAAGCAGAACATGGCGCAGATAGTCAAGTATTATTGATTGCAAGTAATAATAATATTGTAGAACAAGTTCAATTAGATTTAGTAAATCAATTGGCAAACTTGCCAAGAGCGGATTTTGCAACCAAAGCATTAGGCCATTCGAAAGCGATTGTAATTGCATCAAGAGAAGACGCCATTCAATTGATCAATGCCTATGCACCAGAACACCTTATTTTATCGGTGGACAATGCCTTAGTGGTTGCTGAAAAAATCATCAATGCCGGATCGGTTTTTATTGGTAATTATTCCCCAGAATCTGTGGGAGATTACGCAAGCGGCACCAACCATACTTTACCCACCAATGGCCATGCAAAAGCATATAGTGGTGTGAGTGTGGACAGTTTTGTAAAAAAGATTACTTTTCAGCAATTGACCGAGACGGGGTTAAAAAATATTGCACAAACAGTCATTCAAATGGCGTCTGGGGAGCAATTAGAAGCCCATGCACAAGCTGTTGCAATTAGAGTGAAAGATATAGAATCAAAAATGTAATTTTAAGCACGATAAAAAGTGAACTATGGCATTTGAATTAGATAAACTGGTAAGGCCAAATATAAAAACATTGAAGCCGTATTCTTCTGCAAAAGATGAATATACTGGAGATGCTAAAGTTTTATTGGATGCGAACGAAAATAGTTTGGGTTCGCCATTAACAAAATGGTACAATCGATATCCTGATCCTTACCAACAAAAACTAAAAGAAAAATTGGCTTTTGTAAAGCAAATTGCAGCTAATCAAATTTTCATTGGCAATGGTAGTGACGAATGCATAGATATTTTATTTAGAACTTTTTGCGAACCGGGTAAGGACAATATCATTATTTGTCCTCCTACTTATCCAATGTACGAAGTAAGTGCAAATATCAATGATATAGCTATACAGAAAGCCCCATTGTTATCCGACTATCAATTGAATCTGGCACATATTGAACAATTAGTCAATGCCCATACTAAAATCATCTGGATTTGTTCTCCTAATAACCCAACAGGTAATTCATTAGATCGTATTGATATTGAAACAATTTTGAATCATTTTGAGGGTATTGTAGTGGTGGATGAAGCTTATATTAATTTTTCAAAACAAAAATCATTTGTTCAGTCCTTGATAGATTATCCAAACCTAGTGGTCTTGCAAACTTTGAGTAAGGCATGGGGGTTGGCTGGTCTAAGATTAGGCATGTGTTTTGCTAGTCCTCAAATCATTGGGTTTTTGAATAAAGTGAAAGCACCTTATAATATTAATATTGTCACCCAAGAACTGGCATTGCAGGCTTTAGAGGAAGTGGGCCAAGTGAATGATATGATCAAGTTATTAGTGGATATGCGGGTTGCGCTGGCCCAGGTGATTGCGTCTATGCCTCATGTGATTCAGGTATTTCCTTCGGACACTAATTTTATTTTAGTGAAAATACCTAAGGCAAGAGAATTGTATGAATACTTATTAAGTCAAGGCATTATTGTAAGAGATAGGTCAGCCTTAGAATTATGTGAAGACAGCCTTAGGATCACAGTGGGTACAGAACAAGAAAATACTTTATTGGTTGATGCCATGTATCAATGGATAACTAATACATTTGAATTAACTTTAAATTAAAATATTCAATCATAAATCAAATATCATGTATAAATTAAGCAATTTATTATTGGCTTGTGTACTTGTTTTTTCGGTGAACGCACAAGAAAATGCAGGATTAAGATTACCTGCTGGTTTTTCTGCTACTTTATTTGCAGACCAAATTGGTACTGCTAGACATATCGCTATCAATGACAAAGGGATCTTGTATGCAAAATTAAATAATGCAAATAAGGCAGGCCAAAGTATTGTTAGAATGGAAGATGCCAACGGAGATGGTATTGCAGAAAAAATAAGTGGATGGGGTAAATATGGTGGAACTGGCATCTATGTTAGAGGAAGTCAATTGTATGCAAGCTCTGATGATGCAGTATACTTATATCAATTAGATGCCAATGGAGAAGTAATCAATCCAACTTCGCCTAAAACAATCATTCAAAATTTACATAGCAGAAGACAACATGCTTCAAAATCAATTACACTAGATCCAAAAGGGAATATCTATGTCAATATTGGTGCTTATTCAAATGCTTGTCAAGAAAAAGATAGATCAGTAGGTTCTAAGGGCATGATGCCTTGTCCAATTTTAGATTCTGCTGGTGGAATTTGGAAATTTGATGGCAGCAAAGAAAATCAATCTTATGCAGAAGGTAAAAGATATGCTACAGGATTAAGAAATGTCATTGGTTTAGATTGGAACAATACGACCAATAGTTTATTTGTGACACAACATGGCCGTGATCAATTGAATACTTTTTATCCAACCATGTACACGGATGCACAAAATGCAGAGCTACCTGCAGAAACGATGTATGAAATGAAAGAAGGGGACGATGCCGGATGGCCTTATGTGTATTACGATCCATTCCAAAAGAAAAAAATACTTTCACCTGAATATGGTGGAGATGGAAAATTAGAAGGCGAAAAAAATGCACTCGATCCTTTGGTTGCATTCCCTGCGCACATGGCGCCAATGGCTTTGTTGTTTTATAAAGGCAATCAATTTCCTGCAAAATATAAGGAAGGTGCATTCATTGCATTCCATGGTTCTTGGAACAGAGCACCATTGCCTCAAGAAGGTTACTTTGTGGCTTTCGTACCATTTAAAAATGGCAAGCCTTCTGGCGAATGGGAAATTTTTGCGAATGGATTTGCTGGACCAGATAACAATAAAAGTCCGAGAGGTGCGAAAGCAAGACCTTGTGGTTTAGCAGAAGGTCCTGATGGAAGTTTATATGTAAGTGATGATAGCAAGGGTGCGATTTTTAAAATCAGTTTTAATAAATAAGTATGCAAAAGATGCAATTCAAAATAGTCAGCTTGATCTTGGTAGCCTTGTTTTATTGTATTCAGGGGAATGCCCAAAATATGAAAAACGGTAAAAAAATTTACGAAACTCGATGTCTTGCTTGTCACCAAGCAGATGGAGGTGGCGTACCAAATATGAATGCACCACTAGATGCAGCTTCTAATGTCGTTGGAACAGATATAGCAAGATTAGTGCGTATCATCCGCTACGGATATAACGAGCGTATTGCACTAGATGGTTTTTATTATAGCAATGCTATGACAGCTAGCCCAGACTTAAAAGACAATGAATTGGCAGATTTATTGACCTATATTAGAAACAGTTGGTCCAATAAAGCAAGTGCAATTACAGTTGCACAAGTGCAGGCCGCTAAAAAGAAAAAGTAAAAAATGCGACCTATTTTATTCATTGACAGAGATGGTGTGGTCCTAGAAGAACCAGCGACTGATTTTCAGATAGATCATGTTGAAAAAACCATTTTTGTACCGGGTGTAATTTCCAACTTGAAAAAAATAGCCAATGAATTTGGCTATTATAAAGTGATGGTGACCAATCAGGATGGATTAGGTACGGATGCATTTCCTAGATCGACCTTTCAACCTATTCAGGACTTAATGCTAAGAACCTTAAATGGAGAAGGGGTAGCATTTGATGAGATATTGATTGATACCACATTTGCAAAAGACAATGCGCCAACAAGAAAACCTGGAACAGGCTTGGTCAAGCATTTGATGAATGATACTCAATTTGATCTAAGTATTTCCTATGTCATTGGGGACCGTTGGTCGGATATTGGATTAGCAAAAAATATAGGATGTAAAGCCATCTATTTAAAATCCAATTTGCATGCTTTAACCGCAGAGCAAGAAATTGCTTTAAGACCATTTATTGCTTATGAAGCAAATCATTGGGATGAGATTTATCAGTTTTTGAAACTAGGATTGAGAACCGTCGTGCATGAGCGAAATACCAAAGAAACAAAAATTCATATTGAATTGAATTTAGATGGCAAGGGTGAAGCAAGCATCCATACAGGCCTTGGATTTTTTGATCATATGTTGGAACAAATTGCGAGGCATGGTGCCTTGGATATGAAAATTCAGTGTGATGGAGATTTGCATATAGACGAACACCATACCATTGAAGATGTGGGGATTGCCTTAGGTGAGGCTTTCGCAAAAGGATTGGTGGATAAAAGGGGGATGGAAAGGTATGGCTTCGCGATTCCAATGGATGAGGCAGAAGCGAAAGTATTGATTGATTTTGGTGGAAGAAATTGGATCGTTTGGGACGCGGAGTTTAAACGAGAAAAAATTGGGGAAATGCCGACAGAGATGTTTTTTCACTTTTTCAAATCCTTTAGCGATGCTGCCAAAGCCAATATCAATATAAGTTGTAAAGGAGACAATGAACATCATAAGATCGAAGCGATCTTTAAAGCCTTTGCAAAAGCCATTAAAATGGCTGTAAAACGTAACCCTGCCAGCGATGCTTTACCCAGCACCAAAGGGGTCTTATAAACTAAGATTCAAAAGTCCTTTCATAGAGGTTTTTTTGGTTTAAAATACCGAATACCTTAAATTTGCATTCTAATGAAAACAATAAACAATTTTTGGTGGTGGCATACAAACTCCGTTGGGGTATTGTAATGTCGTGACTATAATTGTCAAGCTATACATCAACCCCGACATATTATGTCGGGGTTTGTTTTTTTAACGAATGACACAACTAAGCAACTAAGATGAAAAAAATATTATTACAAACAGAGGTGACCAAAATGTTAGCCGATACATTTACACCAGTTGGTATCTACCTTCGATTGAGAGATCGATTCAGAGATACAATATTGTTAGAAAGCACGGACTCTCATGCTGCTGAAAATAGTTATTCATTCATTGGAGTAAATGCGATTGGGGGGATTGAAATATCTAGTTTAAATGAAATTGAATTTAAATATCCAAAACAAGAGCCTCAAAAAGAATTGATTCAAAAGGTGCAGGATGCGCCTGACCGTATTTGGGCCTATATGCAACAATTTGAGATGCAACCATCCACCCAAAAAGAAGCTGTTTTTGCGCAGGGCTTATATGGCTATACGACTTATGACGCCATTCCCTTTTTTGATACCATTGAATTTAAACCTGGTGCACCCGTGATCCCATTGATGCGTTATCGTTTATACCAATATGTGATTGCATTCAATCATTTTAAAGACGAACTGTATATCTGTGAAAATAAATTGGAAGGAATTGATTCAGAATTAGATGCATTGGTGTCTTGTATCAAACATAAAGATGTACCGCAATATCCATTTAGTATTGTAGGTGCAGAATCTTCTAATTATACCGATGAAGCTTATCGTACTGCGGTACAAAAAGGGATACAACATTGTATGCGTGGCGATGTGTTTCAGATTGTATTGAGTAGAAGGTTCCAACAACAATTTGCTGGGGACGAATTCAACGTATATAGAACTTTAAGAAGCATCAATCCTTCTCCTTATTTATTCTTTTTTGATTACGGGGATTATAAATTAATGGGTTCTTCACCCGAGGCACAAATTATTATCAAAGAAGGGAAAGCAGTGGTGCATCCTATTGCTGGAACATTCAAAAGATCTGGAGACGAAGCCATTGATGCAGAAAGAACCCAAGCATTATTGAATGATCCAAAAGAAAATGCTGAGCATGTAATGTTGGTTGACTTAGCAAGAAACGATTTAAGCAGGGTTTGTAGCGATGTACGTGTAAAACATTATCGACAAGTGCATTATTATAGCCATGTGATTCATTTGGTGAGTGAGGTAGAAGGCAAAGTGGCTAAAGATGCCAATCCGTTTCACTTGATTGCAAAAACATTTCCTGCTGGCACATTGAGTGGTGCCCCAAAATTTAAAGCAATGCAATTGATTGATGCTATCGAGCCAACAAAAAGAGCTTATTATGGAGGCTGTATTGGTTTTGTAGGTTTTAATGGTAGTTGTAATCAAGCCATTATGATTCGTACTTTCTTGAGTAGGCAAAATTCATTGACCTACCAAGCAGGCGCGGGAGTAGTGGCAGCTAGCGATCCAGAAAGCGAATTGCAAGAAGTAAATAATAAATTAAATGCATTAAAGACAGCTATTGTATTGGCTGAGAAAATTTAAAAAAGATCCTAATGAAAATATTAGTATTTGACAATTACGATTCCTTCACCTACAACTTGGTTCAAATGATCAAGGAGCAATCGAATGCTACGGTGGATGTGTTCAGAAACGATGAAATTCCTTTGGAGGATGTTAAGGCCTATGATAAAATTTTATTGTCACCTGGTCCTGGTATTCCATCTGAATCTGGGTTGCTTATTCCTTTAATTAAAACCTATGCGGCAACTAAATCTATTTTAGGTGTTTGTTTAGGACAGCAAGCCATTGCAGAAGCATTTGGAGGTAGTTTAACGAATCTCTCTAAAGTATATCATGGTATTGCAACACCTGTTGAATTAATTGGGGAATCGAATTTATTTGAAGGACTACCAAAAACATTTCATGTTGGGAGGTACCATAGTTGGGTGGTGAATGAGCATGATCTTCCCGCCGAATTAAAAGTAACTTCTAAAGACGCCGAAGGTTATATCATGTCGCTAGAACACACTAGCTATGATGTGAAAGGGGTTCAATACCATCCAGAGAGTGTGTTAACACCTGAAGGTGCTAAGATCATTGGTAACTGGTTGAAAAATTAATAAAATAATTAGATGAAAAAAATATTACAATATTTATTTGAACATAAAACTTTGAGTCGAGCCACTGCTAAAGAGGTGCTAACTCAGATAGCACAAGGTGGTTACAACGAACACGAAGTGACTTCCTTTGTGACTGTGTTCCTCATGCGAAGTATTACCATTGACGAATTAATGGGATTTAGGGATGCTTTGTTAGCCCTTGCAGTGCCGTTGAATGTAGGAATTGATAATGCAATGGATATTGTAGGTACAGGTGGAGATGGTAAAGACACTTTTAATATTTCTACATTGGCATGTTTTATTGTGGCAGGCGCTGGCCAGCCAGTAGTGAAACATGGTAATTATGGTGCTTCAAGTGTGAGTGGTTCATCCAATGTAATGGAACAACTAGGGTATGTATTTAAAAACGACGAAGCTGCATTAACTAAAGAAGTGAAGGAAGCGGGTATTTGTTTTTTACATGCACCCTTGTTTCATCCAGCACTCAAAACAGTGGGTCCAATCAGAAGAAATATGGGGCTTAGAACTTTCTTCAATATGCTTGGTCCAATTGTGAATCCAGCAAAACCTGCTTATCAATTAATTGGGGTGTATAATTTAGAGATGGCTAGGATTTACAATTATGCCATGCAATCCTTAGGGAAAGAATTTACATTGATCCATAGTTTGGATGGGTATGATGAAATTTCATTAACCTCTGATACAAAAATTATTTCCAATAAAGGGGAGTTCATTATGACGCCATATCAATTAGGTAAGCGCAAAGTTTTCCCTGAAGAATTATATGGAGGCAATACTGTAGAAGCTGCTGCGACTTTATTTAAAAAAATAATTCAAGGCAATGGAAGCTGGTCTCAAAATGCTGTGGTATTAGCCAATGCAGCCATGGCGCTTCAACTGACAGGTCAATACGAAAACTATGAAGCTGCTTTTCAAGCTGCTGTAAAGAGTTTAGAATCTGGCTCAGCCAATCATTGTTTAAATCAATTAATCAGTTTGCAGCAATGAGTAAAAATATCCTAGCTAAAATTGTCGATCATAAAAAAATCGAAGTAGCCGAAAGGAAAACGCAAATTAGCATTGCGCAATTAGAAGCTATGCCATTGTATCATCAAGGGGGTCATTCATTGAAATTAAATTTATTGAATACAACCTTGACTGGCATTATTGCAGAATTTAAAAGACAATCACCATCCAAAGGGATAATTAATGATACTGCATCGGTGGCCGATGTAGCAAATGCCTACGCAAAACATGGTGCAGCAGGTATTTCTGTATTAACAGACAAGACATTTTTTGGAGGAACTATAGATGATTTGAGTATTGCAGTAAAAAATCCAATACCAGTTTTAAGAAAAGAATTTATAATAGATGAATTTCAATTGATTGAAGCAAAAGCTTATGGTGCTTCGGTGATCTTATTAATTGCTGCTTGTTTAACCCCAAATACCACACATGCTTTGGCCAATTATGCAAAAAGCCTTGGATTGGAAGTGTTGTTAGAGATTCATGACGCAACAGAACTTGGACATATTTCCGAAGCTGTGGATTTTGTAGGGATCAATAATCGAAGTTTAAAATCTTTTGAAGTCAATATCGAACATAGTTTAGAATTAAAACATCAATTACCAAAAGGCATCTTAAGTATTGCCGAAAGTGGTATTTATAGTGTGGAGACATTTAATGTATTAAAAAAAGAAGGTTTTGATGGATTTTTAATGGGAGAATATTTTATGAAGCAAGCGGATCCTGCTACTGCTTTTGAAGCATTTGTTACATCAATTAAAACGGACAACAATGCAGATTAAAGTATGTGGCATCACTAGTATAGAACAAGCAACTGCATTGCAAGCAATGGGAGTGCACTATATTGGCTTTATATTTTACCCAGCTTCTAAACGATACGTTTTAGAAAAATTGAGCTTAAGCGATTTAGCAAATTTTAAACCAATAGGCGTCAAAAAAGTGGGTGTTTTTGTGAATGAATCATTGGATCAGTTACTTCAAATAGTTCAAACAGCTGGATTGGATCTAGTACAATTACATGGAGATGAAACACCTGAGTATTGCGCAGCTGTGCGTCAAAAAGTAGCAACGATTAAAGTACTTAGAGTAGGTGCAGCTGTACCGGATTTTGCAGCATATGAAGCCTCCGT
>RFSD01000032.1 GCA_009924165.1 Chitinophagia bacterium
AACGGAACAAATAAATTACATTTCGGAGATTTAAAGGTGGTTGAAAAATTAAGCGATTTATTCTTCGAAATTAGCATGGAAAGTTTTTTTCAAACCAATCCTAAAAGTGCTGAATTACTTTACAATAAAGCATTGGATTATGTTTTTGAAGAGAATTCGTTGGACGATAAAATTGTTCTTGACTTATTTTGTGGTACAGGTACAATTGGACAAATTTTAGCGAAACGTTCAAATAATGTTCAGATTGTTGGTGTAGATATTGTTGAGGAAGCAATCATCGATGCAAGAAAAAATGCCGAAAGGAACCAAATCGAAGGAATTCAATTCTTTGCGGCGGATGTAGGTAAGTTTTTATCCGAATACCCTCAATACAAAGACAAAATAAGTACCATTGTGTTGGATCCTCCTCGAGCTGGAATCGCTCCAAAAACCTTACGTAAAGTGATTGATTTAAAAGCAGAACGTATTGTATATATTTCTTGTAACCCGTCAACTCAAGCAAGAGATACCGAACAGTTACAAAACTCAGGATATATTTTAGAAAAATTAAAACCTTTATTTGAAGACGAAACAATCACATGGATTGGACAAAATTTAAAATACGATTTCTTAGTATTGAAATGGTATGGCATAATTTTAAAAGGAAAAACTTTTGATACTATGTTAGCGCACTATGTGATAGAGCCAGAAGGTAGACGCAGCATGGATATTCTGAGTGAGCAGTTTTTAGGATACGCACCCGTGAGCATTGAAAACCTAATTGGTAAAAAAGGAAAAAATCAAGGGACAATGCGCGATGTTCCTTTGGATCAAATTGCAGAGTATGCTGCAGAGGATGCGGACATCACGTTTCAATTGAAAGAAAGTTTTGAACCTCTGTTGACCAAGCGTGAAGTGAAACGCGTTTTTGAAGAAGTAGAAAATCCATTGATGCAGGTGTTGGTGGATATGGAATTTGAGGGCGTAAAAGTTGACGAACAGTTTTTAAATGAATATAGTAAAGTATTAGAAGCGGATATTAAAATAAGTGAAGAGCGGGTGTTTGAACAAGCGGGTGTAAGATTTAATCTTGCATCTCCAAAACAATTGGGTGAGGTTTTGTTTGATATTTTAAAAATTGATCCAAAAGCAAAAAAAACAAAGACAGGTCAGTATGCTACAGGAGAAGATGTTTTAGCTAAGCTTGCAGCAAAGCACAAAATTGTAGATGATATTTTAAGTTTTAGAGAATTAAGTAAATTAAAATCTACATATGTAGACGCATTACCCGCCATTGTTAATCCAAAAACAGGAAGAATCCATACCAGCTATGCACAAGCCGTTGCAGTAACGGGAAGGTTGAGTAGCACCAATCCAAATTTGCAAAATATTCCTATTCGCTCTGAGCGTGGACGAGAGGTTAGAAAAGCATTTATTCCAAGAGATCCTGCTCGTATTTTAGTGAGCGCGGATTATTCTCAAATAGAATTAAGGGTGGTTGCGGCCATTAGTGGCGATCCAAATATGTGCGATGCGTTTAAACAAGGCAAAGACATCCACACCGCAACAGCTGCAAAAGTATATGGCATCGCAGAAGCGGATGTGACCAAAGAACAGCGCTATAAAGCCAAGAGTGTCAACTTTGGTATCATCTACGGACAGGGCGCTTTTGGTTTAGCTGAAAACCTAGGCATATCAAGAACAGAGGCGAAAGAAATCATTGATAATTATAAAAAAGAATTTCCTAATATTCAATTGTACATGGACCAGCAAATCAATAAGGCAAAAGAACAAGGCTTTGTTGAAACTTTAATGGGACGCAAGCGTTGGTTGAGGGACATCAACTCATCTAATTTTACGGTGCGTGGTTTCGCAGAACGCAACGCCATCAACTCGCCAATACAAGGATCTGCTGCAGATATGATTAAACTTGCAATGATCAAGATCCATCATGAAATGAAAAAACAACACTGGGAATCAAAAATGATTTTACAAGTGCATGATGAATTGGTTTTTGATGCGGTGGAGTCCGAGCTACCAGCATTAAAGGCATTGATTTTATCTTGTATGACCACTGCAATGGAATTACCAAACGGTGTTCCGGTAGAAGCAGAGATTGGTCAAGGAAAAAACTGGTTAGAAGCGCATTAAATAATTGTGCCCTTAAGAAAATTTAAGGGCACAATTATTTTTGTCTAATGATTTTTTCGACAGCCCCCATAAGCGAGGCTGTCGATTTTGCCTAACGATTCATACTTGCTAAAAACTCTTCGTTGTCTTTAGTGCCGCGCATACGTTTTAATAATTCGTTCATTGCTTCATCGGTGTTCATATCGTTCAAGAACAAACGAAGGATATTCATTCTTTGTAATACATCTTTGTCTAATAATAAATCATCACGACGCGTGCTTGATCCTGTTAAATCAATCGCAGGGAAAATACGCTTGTTCGCCAAACGACGATCTAATACTAATTCCATATTACCTGTTCCTTTAAATTCTTCAAAGATTACTTCGTCCATTTTAGAACCGGTATCAACAAGCGCTGTTGCAATGATCGTTAAAGATCCACCGTTTTCAATTTTACGAGCAGCACCAAAAAATTGTTTTGGTTTTTGCATCGCATTGGCTTCTACCCCACCCGATAAAACTTTACCAGAGCTTGGTGCAACGGTATTGTGTGCGCGCGCTAAACGAGTGATAGAATCTAATAAAATCACCACATCGTGTCCGCACTCCACTAAACGTTTTGCTTTTTGTAAAGCCATCGTAGATACTTTAACATGTTTTTCCGCAGGCTCATCAAATGTAGATGCAATGACTTCTGCTTTTACAGAACGCTCTACATCGGTTACTTCCTCTGGGCGTTCATCTACCAACACCACCATCAAATAACATTCTGGATGATTGGCAGCAATTGCGTTGGCAACCTCTTTCAACAACATCGTCTTACCCACTTTTGGTTGTGCAACTAATAGACCGCGTTGTCCTTTACCAATCGGTGTAAACAAATCCATGATGCGCGTACTATAATTATTAGCAGTGGTATATAGATTTAGTTTCTCGAATGGGAATAAAGGTGTTAAATAATCAAATGGAATACGATCACGAATCTCGTCTGGTTTTTTACCATTGACAAAATCCACTTTCGTTAATGCAAAATATTTTTCACCTTCTTTAGGAGGACGCACTGTTCCCTGAACAGTATCTCCTGTTTTTAAACCAAATAATTTTATTTGTGAAGGAGAAACATATACGTCATCTGGAGAGGATAAATAATTATAATCAGAGCTTCTTAAAAAGCCATATCCATCGGGCATCATTTCTAATACACCTTCGGAAGCAATTGCTCCGTCGAATTCAACATTGAATACAGGTTCTTTTTTAGGTAGATGTCTATTTTGGTGGGGGTGTTGTCCTTGACCAGGTCCCCTTTGTCCGCGGTACTCACCTGCTTGGGGCTGATTGGTTTGACCGGCATTTGGGTCTTGGCCCGTTTGGTCACCCTGAGGAGCAGACGCCACTTCGGGATTTTCTGCTGGTGCAGGCGTTTGACTAGCCGCAGACTCGTCTCCAAATAAGGCAGCTGCTATTTTAGAAGCTTTATCGTCTTCGGAATGGTCTTTTTGAATTTTAACCGGAGCGGCTGTTCTAGCCTTTGGTTCTTCAGCAGATGCTGCAGATTTTTTTGCAATAGTTTTGCGCTCTGGTTTTGATGCAGTTGTATCTGCCTTTGCTTTTAGAGCAGGCGCAGCAATAGGCTTGCGTCCTCTCTTTGGTTTGTCGTCTTTTTCTTGCACTTTAAATGAAGGGTTTTATTAAATCGAATCGAGATCGGGGAATGTTTGAAAAAATCTAGTTGAATTTGGCCAAGATTTGACCGGTAATGAAAGAAGCGCGAAAAATAGTATCTGAGCGTTTGCTCGTTTCTACCACAAAGTAAAGCAGTTTTGCATAAAAAAACAATTTTTTATGGGTTATCTTTGAACCTCGAAATAACTAATATGTTCAACCAAAGAGTCAAAATCAAGCAATTGTTAAGCGGAACCGACGCTCAATCAGCTATCGGGTCCGAAGTAGTAGTCATGGGGTGGGTGCGTACCTTCCGAAATAACCAGTTCATTGCATTGAACGACGGCAGTACCAACAATAATGTGCAAGTTGTAGCTAGTTTGGGTGAATTTGATGAAGCTTTATTAAAACGTATCACAACAGGCGCCTCTTTAAAAGTAAAAGGCTTAGTGGTGGAAAGCCAAGGTAAGGGACAAACGGTTGAGGTAAAAGCCATAACTATAGAAATTTTAGGAGACAGTGATGCAGAAAAATATCCATTACAACCTAAAAAGCATTCTCTTGAATTTTTAAGAGAAAAAGCGCATTTACGTTTTAGAACAAACACGTTCGGATCCGTGTTTCGAATTCGTCATTCTTTAGCATTTGCAGTTCATCAATTTTTTAACGATCGCGGATTTTTATATTTAAATACACCCATTATCACTTCAAGTGATGCAGAAGGTGCCGGTGAAATGTTTCGTGTGACCACACTTCCAATGGAAGGTGCTCCAAAAAACGAAGCAGGCGAAATTGATTTTACCGAAGACTTTTTTGGCAAGAGCACAAACTTAACCGTGAGTGGACAACTAGAAGGAGAATTAGGCGCCATGGCGTTTTCAGACATTTATACTTTTGGTCCAACTTTTCGTGCAGAAAATTCAAATACAACAAGACATTTGGCGGAGTTTTGGATGATTGAACCAGAAGTGGCATTCAATGACCTCGAAGACAATATGAATTTAGCAGAAGATTTCATCAAGCACCTGATTGCGTATGTGATGGAACACAATGCAGATGACCTAGCATTTTTAGACGCACGTTTAGCAGAAGAAGAAAAGCAATTACCTACAGAAAAAAGAGCTGGCTTAGGATTGATTGAAAAATTAAAGTTTGTGGTAGAAAACGGATTTGAAAGAATTACATACACCGAGGCTATTGATATTTTATTAAATAGCAATCACTATAAGAAAAAGAAATTTACCTACGATGTAAAATGGGGTATTGACCTACAAAGTGAGCACGAAAGATTCTTAGTAGAGCAACATTTTAAAAAACCAGTGATTGTAACCAATTATCCAGCAGTCATCAAGGCTTTTTATATGCGCATGGATGAAGGGTGTGCGCCTGGTAAAGAAACTGTTGCTGCCATGGATATTTTAGCACCAGGTATTGGAGAAATTGTAGGCGGATCACAAAGAGAAGAGCGTTTAGATAAGCTAGAAGCGAGAATGAAAGATATGCATATTCCTTTAGCCGAAATGAGTTATTATCTAGATACAAGACGTTTTGGTACCGTACCACACGCCGGATTTGGATTAGGCTTCGAGCGCATGGTACAGTTTGTTACGGGCATGACGAATATTAGAGACGTTATTCCTTTTGCAAGAACACCAAAGAATTGTGAATATTAAAAAACTTGAAAGAGCGCAATCGCGCTCTTTTTGTTAAAACGCTTTGAATGCGTTAGGGCTAAATTTAATTGTATATGGGAATTATTTATGTTTTAATTGGGGCTTTTTGTTTTGCTATAAGCAATGCTTATTGGAAAAAAGTAACAGCGACGATTCCTTATCAAATTGGCATGTTTTATCGCGGCATTTTTGCAACTATTATTTTTTCAATCTTATATTTTGGATTTCGCCAAGCAGATTTTTTCAAATACTGGATCGTACGTGATATTGCCATGGACAAAGAGCTTATTTTATCTATAGCACTCAGCATCTTTAATATTTTTGGACTTGTCTTTTTTTTACAAGGCATTCAGAAAGCGCCTATAAGTGTTGTGGTGCCAGTGTCTTCACTAAAAATATTTACCATTATAACAGCCGTTTTTATCATGGGTGAAGTGTGGTATAATAATTATTTAATTGCTTTTATATTAAGTACCGCTGGCTTATTCTTATTGTATTTTAAAAGAGCAGAGATACAAAATACAAAAGCATTTGAAAAAGGCATCTTATATGGTATTGCATCCAGCTTTTTTTGGGGCAGTTCTTTTGCATTGTATAAATTTCCAATTGCATGGTGGGGTCCACTTGGTTTTAGTTTGATCATTGAATCTGTGGCCATGTTATTTGGTCTAGCCTTAGTAATTAAAGATGGACTATTCAATCAGATAATAACTTATTTAAAATTTATTCATATCAGGGCCTACTTAATATTAGGCGCCTTGCTTGTGATAGGTGGTCTAGCAATTAATATGAGTTATGGTTATCTGCCGGTGGTAGTGATTAATATCTTAATTATTGGTAGTCAAATCATCTCCGTATTGATTGGTTATTTTATCTACAAGGAACGCTTAAGTATTAAACAGTGGATTGGATTGGCTTTAATAATTGCTAGTTTTTTTGTGGTAGCGGTGGTTGCTTAGTCTTCCAGCTTTCCATTGATTTTCAATAAACAACGCATATTTTTTGCTATTTAAGGGCGGTCTGCTTATATTTGCTCCCCGAACGAAGCAATTTGTTTGAATGGATGCAAATCCGATGGCGCTGTAGCTCAGTTGGTAGAGCAAAGGACTGAAAATCCTTGTGTCCCCGGTTCGAGCCCGGGTGGTGCCACAAAAAAAGCAAAAGCCTTGTAAGTTTAACTTAACAAGGCTTTTTATTTTATACTCAATGACGTTTCTACCCTCAACGAAAGTTGGGGGCTTTTTATAATCTTTATTGTATCTGTATTTGTTTTCTTTGAACCGTATGTGCCGAAAAAATACCTAATGCGCCACCAATAATATTGGAGGGTGGATTAGAAGGAGTGGTTCCGCCGCCTGGTCCAGCCCCCGACTGTTGATATAGGCTATAGTAATATAAATAAGTTGGCCTTGTGATACATTGCATCTCTACAGCAACTATATCTTTTAGTTTTACTTCTAAAGAATCTGACCCCCCTCTAAGAGGTCGTTGATTTACTTTTCCATTGTTCAAATTATCATTAAAAACATGAAAGGTTTGATCTAGTGTGTCGTTGATTTTTTGAATAAAACGATAGCTATTTCCCAACTGGATTGGGTCGGTGTAAACTGGGATAACGCTATATCTAATTTTACTATTGAATGGAAAAGGATTGATTCTTAAACTATCTAAAGCAACCTTTTGTGGCATAGTAGCATTGGCGGAATATTTTTTATCTGCAATTTGTACCTCTAAATAATAAGTATTCCCGTAGCTACCTTTTATTTTACTTGTTTTATAACTCCCGGCTTTTTCGTGTTTTAAAGTATCTATTATTCCAAGATTATCTTTAACAATGACAAGTGCATTGGTCACTGCAAAAAAATTAGAGGCTTCTGAAATACCAGTCGACTTACTGAGTTTGATATAATAAGGTCCAGTCTCATCCGTGATACTCCCATCAATGACAAGCAAAGACTGATTAGGATCTAATGGCAACTGAATTTCTTTTTCACAACCCAACAAAAAAACCCCGATTAAAATAGCACTATAATATTTTTTAAGCATCATTAAAATTTGAATTGATATGTTATACTGGGTACCCACCTAAATAAGGAGGTTTGAATAATTTGTGTTCTACTGGGGTCTTTTGGATCATCTTGAAAATTAATTTGATAGGCGTTTTCTCTGCCATACACATTATATAAACTAAAATTCCAAGATTCTTGAATGCGTTTTTTTCTTTTTTTATCATAAGTGACACTCAGGTCCATTCTATGATTGGAGGGCATCCTGTTTCCATTTCTCGATGCATATTGATATAGCGTCTGTCCTTGAATGGAATATTTCCCAGTTGGAAAAGTTACTGCATCTCCAGTGTTGTATACAAAAACAGAGGAGATAGACCATCTTGAATTAAGCGTATAGACGCCTACAACAGCAATATCATGGGTCCTATCTTGTTTGGCATTGTACCAATTGTTTTGGTTGATACCATTAATTTTTCTTTCTGTTTTTGATAAGGTATAACTTACCCATCCTGTTAACACGCCTTCTTTTTTCTTCCATAATAATTCAAGACCATACGCGCGTCCTACACCAAACAAAAGCGCACTTTCGACATCGGCTAAAGTAAAAATCTCTGCCCCATCTTTATAGTCTAATTGATTTTGTAAACTTTTATAATATAATTCGGTGCTTAGCTCATAGGTATTATTTTTCCATCCTTGCACAAAACCTACACTCAGCTGATCCGCAATTTCAGGTTTAATATTATAGGAATTTCCAATCCATTGATCAGAGGGGCTTGATGCCGTTGAATTACTAAGTAGGTGCAGGTGCTGAACATTTCTGGCATAACCCACTTTGATACTTGTTTGGTCTGTGACACGGTAGTTGGCCGTCACTCTTGGTTCGGGATTAATATAGGTCTTGCCAAAACTTTGTTTATCTAATTGTATTGTATTTACTAGTATATCCTTTTCATAAATATTATATGCATCGCCGCCCATTAAACTATAAGCAGACAGGCGTATTCCATAATCAAGACTTAAGTTGTCTGTTGCTTTATTGTAGTTGCTTAAATAAAGCGCATTTTCAAGTCCGTTTCTGCCCTTTTTAGGATTGCTATTGATCACTGTTCCACTAAATGTGCTTGGAGTAATGTTATGTAAAATACTATTGAATCCAAAACGCAATGTGTTTTTTGGGTTGAGGTAAAAAGTATAATCTTGCTTTAGGTTGACATCTTTAATATTGGAGTTGATATTAAAATTAGATAAGCCGTTTTTAAGCTTTACATTATAATTATAGTCGCTGTAAATTAATGAGGTATTTAAAAACAAGCGGTTGGATACAATTCGGTTCCATCTAATTGTGCCCGTTTTATTTCCCCAATCAATACCAAAGGAGTCGCCTAGCCCTAATTCGTCTCTTCCAAAATAACCAGAAATATATAATTTATTTTTTTCGTCAATCTTGTAATTCGCTTTCATATTCAGATCGTAGAAATACAAAATATTGTCTTTAAATTCATCAGAGGCACGAAGAAAAATATCTGCATAGGTTCTTCTTCCCGAAAGGATAAAGGAAGACTTTTCTTTTTGAAGCGGCCCTTCAATACTAAGTCGACTACTAATGAGCCCAAGGCCTCCATTGACATTAAAATTTTGGTTATTACCATCTTTCATTTTTACATCCAACACAGAAGATAACCTGCCGCCATATTGCGCAGCACTATTGCCTTTAATTAATGTGGCATCTTTGATGGCATCACTATTAAATGTGCTAAAAAAACCAAGTAGGTGAGATGCGTTATAGACCGGCGCTTCGTCTAATAAAATTAAATTTTGATCAGCAGCGCCGCCTCGAACATAAAAACCGCTATTACCTTCTCCAGCTGATTTAACACCAGGTAATAGTTGAAGTGTTTTTAAAATATCTTTTTCTCCAAATATTACAGGTACTTTGCTAATGGCATTTAGATTGAGCGTCTCTGTGCCCATCTGAGGTTTTAGAAGGTTGTCATTTTTTCTTCCGCTTTCTACGACCACCTCTTTCAAAGTATTTGCAGACCTCAATAAAATAGTTAAATTTAAATTACTATCAAGCCTTACCTGTTCCTTGTATTTCTCATATCCTAGTTGCGAAACAATAACCGTATATCTTCCCTTTGGTAAAGCAATGGCGTAAAACCCATATTCATTAGAAAGCACTCCGAGATTTGGTAGCTCTTCTATCCTGATTACGGCCCTTATCATGGCCTCTCCGGTTGCTTGGTCTTTAACATTTCCGTTTAAAACGAATTTTTCTTGTCCAAAAGCAAATTGAATTTGAAAAACGCAAAGCATCATGCATATAAGAAGAAGATAACGAGTTATTTGTGCCATATTTATTATCAACGAAGGTATAAACTATTCCAATTTCTATTTACATATAAATGTTAAACTATTTTAATTTTTACATCAAAGACCAGAAACCTTTCATCCTATTTTATCGACTCATTAGAAATTTTTTAATAATTTAGTCAAATCAATTCTTGGTTTACATTTTATCTATTTTCGAGCTTAAAACAACCCCAATGCGTTATTTATTTGTTTTCTCATTTTTGTTTTGCACCTTGTCCTCATCTGCGCAATATTTGAATCCCCCTATCATTCGAACAGAGCAGATCAATATTGCTAGAGACAGTTTTGGTGTGCCGCATATTTTTGCACCCACCGATCCCGAAGTGGCGTATGGCCTTGCTTGGGCACATGCAGAAGATGATTTTGCAACTATGCAAATGTTGATCTTAACAGGAAAAGGAAAAGTAGCAACACACTTAGGAAAAAAAGGAGCACCCATTGATTTTGTTTTTGGTTTATTAAATACAAAGGCAACCGTGCAGGCACAAATGAATCAGTTTGATCCTAAGTTTATACAATTGATAAAAGGCTATTTGTTGGGATTAGAAGCTTATGCCAATGCACATCCTGATAAAGTGTTAAACAAACATGTGTTTCCAATTACCATCGAAGAATATTTAGCATCTGCTGCTTTTTCAGTTGCCATTTTTTGTGGCGTAGATAAAGCCTTACCAAAAATTTTAAATGGCACTATACCTAAATTAGAAGGCTTCACAGGTGAGGGCAGTAACGCATTCGCGATCAATGCTAAAAAATCTACCTCTAACGAAACAATGTTAGTAATCAACGCACATCAGCCCATTGAAGGACCAACCGCATTTTATGAAGCACATCTACAAAGCGAAGACGGCTGGAATATTCTAGGCGGATTGTTTCCGGGTGCGCCTATGATTTTTCATGGTGTGACGCCAAATTTAGCCTGGGCGCATACCGTTAATTTTCAAGACAAAATCGACATCTATCAATTAGAAACAAGTAAGTCGCATCCGGGCGAGTATAAAGTGGACGGCAATTGGTTAAAACTAGAAAAGCGAAAAATTAAATTAAGTATCAAAGGCGTTCCTTTTCCAATCTACAAAAAAGTTTACCAGTCTATCTATGGTCCAACTGTGGCCACGCCAAAAGGTGAATTCTTTTCAATGCGATTGCCAGCACTAATGGATGCAGGCGCATTGCAACAATGGTATGCTATGAATAAGGCAACAAATTTTACAGGTTTCAAAAAAGCGCTGGAGCAGAATCATTTGCCCATGTTCAATATTATGTATGCAGATAAAGCGGATACTATTTTTTATATCTCCAATGGTAAAATGCCATATCGCAATAAAGACACAAGCTATCATTGGAGCAGTACCCTACCTGGAAACACAAGAGCTACCTTATGGAATGAATTTAAACCATTGAGCGCCTTGCCGCAAATGTTGAATCCAAAAAGTGGCTATTTATTCAACGCCAACCATTCACCATTTTTAGCAAGTAGCGAATCAGATAATTTGAATCCAAAAGATTTTGATGTGAATGATGGCTATGAAACGTATCATGATAATAGAAGTAGACGCGCTAAAGACTTAATTGATCAATTAGATAAAATAAGTTACGAAGACATTAAGCGCATTAAGTTTGATCGTCAATTACCAAATCCAATTTTGTTTCCATATGGGTTTAATGCTGACTCCATGTTTATGGTAGATGAAAATAAATATCCTCAACTAGCATCCATCATCACCACTTTAAAAAACTGGGATCATAATGCAGTAGCGGAAAGCAAGGGCGCATTGATTTATAATTTAGCTTATTATAATGTACCAGTCGTAATGGGAGGTCGCAAGAATGATAAGTTAACTATTACTGAAGCGGCGAAAGTATATCAAATCATTTACGATTTTTTACAAAATAATTATGGACGAACAGACCTAACCCTAGGAGAGGTACAAAGACTAGTTAGGGGAAAGGAAGACTGGCCACAGGGCGGTATGCCAGATGTATTAGCCGCCGTGATGTCTGAGCCTTTTGGAAAAGATAAAAGAAAAATGAATAGTGGAGATGCTTACATCAATTTTGTGAGATTCTCCAAAAATGGCGGACTGCCACTGATTGAATCCGTGAATACTTTTGGTGCAAGTTTTAATGAGGGCGATAAACATTTTAATGATCAAAGGGCCATGTACCAAGCACAACAATTAAAAAGAATGTCTTTGGATAAAACAGAAGTGCTTCAAAAAGCAGTTAGGCAATATCATCCGGGGATGTAAATTTTTAAAGACCCTGTGAAATTAAAGGACAATCTTATCATTTCAAATAGACTATTCATAAAAAAGCCCTCAAATATTATTGAGGGCTTTTTTATTTGAAGTTCTAATTATTGCTTTGACCTTCTTCTCGCTTCTTCAGCATCTTTATAGATTCTGATCCAAGTTAAAGATATGTCAATCACGGCCAATAAAGGACCTAGTACAATCACCATCACCACTTCTAAGCCTGGTGAATAACCAATAACGCCATCTAATGATATATTTTTAGATCGCTTAAATAGTTTATACACACAATAAATGGCTGATACAACCCAGATACCAAAAAGAATATTCTTGTCCATAATTTTATTTTAGTGAATATAATATATTTTGTTTTATTTGCAATACATCAATGAGGTCTATCATGAAAAAAAGTCTATTTTATTGCAGCTTGCTGCTTTTAGCTGTGTCAAATAATACAACAGCGCAATGGTCTGCTCCATTCAATACCATTTTATCAGGCATTCAAGATAGCGTTACTAAAAAAGTGCTCGCTAGCCCAAAAACCTATCGATATCAAGTTGTCTATACAAAAATTGATAGAGATCAAAACGGTGTTCCTCATTTTACGAACTATACATTAAACGCGGATGCGGGTAATTATTTTAATCCCGCATCGATGGTTAAAATGCCCCTTGCATTTTTGGCAATGGAAAAATTATATGAACTGAACCATCCTGGCGTAAATAAGTTCACGACGATTCAATTTGATAGTAATTATCAAAGACAAGTTGCCATGACTGCAGATTCAAGTGCCCCAAATAAAAAACCATCTATTGCACATTTTATTAAACGTGCATTTTTAATATCCGAAAATGATCCCTACAATCGATTGTATCAATTTGTGGGTCAGGGCCCAATCAATCAAAAATTAATTGCAAAAGGGTATACCAGCACTAAGATCACCAGACAGTTTATGGGTTATACCGAAGATCAAAATAGACATACCAATGGGATTGCTTTTGTGGATGAAAAAGGAGTGCCAATTTTAAAGCTTGCCCCTCAATACAATAAAGACAGCTTTCAATTTGGAGCGCCCATTTTAATTGGAGATGCACATTGGAACAGCAAGGACGAAGTGGTGAAAGCGCCTTTTGATTTCACACGCCATAACAATATCTCATTAGTTGATATGCAAAAAATGTTGCAGTCTGTTATATTTCCCGCTTCTGTCCCAAAACAAAATAGATTCAATATGGCCGAAGCGGATAGATTATTTTTATTACAGTATTTGTCTCAGTATCCATCGGAAACCAATTACCCCAAGTATGACAGCGCACATTTTTATGATAGTTATGTGAAATTCTTTTTCCAAGATAGTACGCATGCAATGCCAAAGCATATCAGGGTTTTTAATAAAGTTGGATGGGCTTATGGTTTCTTAACAGATGTGTCTTATGTGTTGGATACAAAAAATAATATAGATTACATGCTCTCCGCTACGGTATATGTCAATAGCGATGGCGTGGTGAACGATTCAAAATATGATGAGGAAACCATTGGCTTTCCTTTTTTGAATAAAATTGGCTCTGCTTTTTATGAATATGAATTGAAGCGTCCAAGAAAACATCAGCCGAAATTGACCAATCAAGTGAAGCAATACGAAAAACGCAATCCAAAAGATACTAGGCCTAGCATTTTAAATGCTGATAACTAAGATCTCCTGGATTGCGTCTCTATAATGAATCAAGAATCGGCTCTACCAAATGGCGCCCATTCCCAAATCCCACAATTGCTTGTTGAGTGCAGGAATTGCTACATTTTTTAAGCCTAGCCCTCTTGCTTTTAATTTTTCCCACTCAGCAGTATATTCTTTTAATAAATCTAAATTGGGTTGATTTACTTGAGGTATATCACTTTCTGTTTGATTCATCATGAACATATAGTTTGCAGTAAATTTATTTGGGAAGTTCTCTACATCATCATAAGATGTTGATCTTCGTTGAATCATATCTTCGTCCCATGCTTTTAAATCTGTAATCAAACTTGCTGCATTTTGTTTTAAGCTTGCATATTGCGCACCGCTATAAGTTGCATCAGTCTTTAATTTTTTAACCAATGCTTCAATATGCGTAGCATCGTCTTTTAGCTGATTCACCATTTGATGCATTTCGGTTACGGTGCTTTCCATCAATCGCATCAAATCATCATATTGCTGGTACTCGCTAGCCGTCGTTGCAAAATTTGGATTGGCTTCAATCACACCTGTTGTGCTGCCAATTATTTTGCCTCCTGCCATTAAACGAATGGTATAATTACCAGGGATAGCTTTGTGGCCACTAAAACTACTTTCAATATATACATTTGGAATGGCTGTAATAGTTGCGTGACGAAGGTTCCATACAAAACGATTCAAGCCTTTTTCCTTGCTTAATGTAGGTTCTCTTCTTGGAGCGCCGTCATATCGCTTATAATTTTCGTCCGCCTTTGAACTAAAACGTCTAACTAATTTACCAGATGCATCACTGATTTCCATGATAAGTTCAACACCATCATCCATCTTAGGTAACTGATAATATAAGACCATGCCTGTTGCTGGATTAACACCTGCTTTGGACTTTGCGCCTGTAAAATCTGCATCATTATCATCCATTTCGCTAGACCCCATTACTAATAAAACTGCATCAGGTTTGTACATTTTTACATTACTAGTGTCTGCTTTATATGCTCGAATTAAATTTAAATCATCTAATATCCAAAAAGATCTACCCGATGTTGCCGCAATTAAATTGTTTTGATGCACACGTAAATCTGTGATAGGTGTGATCGGTAAATTCAATTGGAATGGACTCCAGCTTTTGCCACCATTATTAGATATGTACACACCTAATTCTGTGCCCGCATACAACAAATCTTTAACGACATTGTCTTCACGCACCACTCTTGTAAATGCATTATTTGCAATACCTGTATTTATTTTGGTCCAAGTAGTTCCATAATCAGTTGATTTATATAATCCAGGTGTATGGTCGTTGAACTTATACCTGGTTGTTGCAATGTATACAGTTGCTTTATCATGAGGAGATACTTCTATGGCATTGATTAAACATTCTGCTAAACCAGCAGGCGTAATATTTTTCCAAGTAGTACCCCCATCTTTTGTTAAGTAAACAAAACCATCATCACTACCTGTATAAATCACACCTTTTTCGTGAACAGACTCCATTACATAAGCAAGTGTGCCATAATTTTCTGCACCCACCGCTTCGTTTGTAAATGGAATACCAGGTGTTCCTTGCTTCGATTTTTCGTTGCGGGTTAAATCAGGAGATACTTCTTTCCATGTTTTTCCCATATCAGAAGTTTTCAATAAAAATTGAGCACCATGATAATAGGTATTTGGTTCATGCTTACTCCAAATGATTGGCGCATTCCAGTTATAACGATACTTAATATCCTTCGCATCTCTTCCTAAATACTGAATTGGGGCAGCCATGATATTGGTACTACCTTTTGTTTTTGTATCTAATACTTCGATGGTGCCTTGATAAGATCCACCTAAAACATATCTTGGATTATTTGGATCAAAT
>RFSD01000033.1 GCA_009924165.1 Chitinophagia bacterium
AATTTTATTTAGCGTTATTATTTATGTGTTTAATTTATATACTACTCAATGGTTAAGTTGGTTGAGTTATGCCATTTTAGTTGGTGGTATCATTTACGGAAATATTTTATTTGCGAACCAAAATGATAACAACGTTAGTTTTGGTAACATTTTTGCACATGGTTTTAAAACAACAGCAGTGACCATTGTGATTACAGTTTTGTATACATTACTTGCATTATATGTATTATTCCCAGACATGGTTGACAAAATCATTGAGCTTTCTAGAACAGAAATGCTAAAGAATCCAAAGATGACGGATGAGATGATTGATCAAGCAATGACTATGACTAAGAAATTATTCCTTCCATTTGCGGTTGCTGGAGCCATATTTGGTACTGGATTTTTAGGCGCTATTGGTTCTTTAATAGGTGCAGCTGTTGCAAAGAAAAACCCAGTAGATCCATTTAAACAAGATACAGCTCAATAAATTCAACATGCAGATATCTGTCGTTATTCCTTTATACAATGAAGCTGAGTCTTTGCCAGAATTAATGGCTTGGATTCATCGTGTCATGGAGGCCAATTCATATTCCTATGAAGTGATTATGATTGACGATGGCAGTGATGACGGCAGTTGGGATGTGATTACAAGTTTGCGCAATCAATATCCTCAATTAAAGGGTATTAAATTTCAGCGTAATTATGGCAAGTCTGCTGCATTAAATGAGGGCTTCAAAGCTGCTCAAGGCGCTATGGTTATGACGATGGATGCCGATTTACAAGATAGTCCAGATGAAATTCCTGAATTCTATACTATGATCATGGATCAAGGGTATCATTTAGTGAGTGGATGGAAAAAGAAACGTTTCGACAATACCTTCACTAAAAATATTCCTTCTAAATTGTATAATACTGTTGCAAGTAAAAGCTCAGGCATACATTTACACGATTTTAATTGCGGTATTAAAGCGTATCAATTAAAAGTGGTGAAGAGTATTGAGGTCTTTGGTGAAATGCACCGTTATATTCCTATTCTTGCAAAATGGGCTGGATTTAAAAGAATTGGTGAAAAAGTAGTACAACACCAAGCAAGAAAATATGGACATACAAAATTTGGTTGGGAAAGATTTGTAAATGGTTTTTTAGATTTATTAACCATTCAATTTTTATCCAAATTTGGCAAAAAGCCAATGCAATTTTTTGGGTTGATTGGTACCCTATTCTTTATAGTAGGTTTTGTTTCTGTTTTTTATATCATTGTAGCTAAGTTCATTGACCCAGATTCAAGTATAACGAATAAGCCTGCTTTTTTTATTGCATTGACTTCCATGATCATTGGTACACAATTATTTTTAGCAGGATTCATTGCCGAAATCATGAATCGCAATGCAGCAGACAGGAATGTTTATTTAATTGAGGAGAAACAAGGATGGTAGATCGATTGATCATTATGGGGCCAGCATGGCCATTAAGAGGCAACCTTGCTGCTTTTGATGAAAAACTAGCGCAAGATTTCATGCAAGCATCGATCCAAACCAAAATTTATACATTCTCCTTACAATATCCAGCCTTTTTATTTCCAGGAAAAACACAGTATTCCTCCGACCCAGCACCAAAAGGACTTTCAATAGAAGTTGCAATGAATTCAATCAATCCTTTTAATTGGATTAAGGTTGGTTTAAAAATCAAAAAAGAACGTCCAGATTTAATTATAGTGCGCTATTGGATTCCATTTTTAGCACCTTGCTTAGGGACAATTTTAAGAATTGTAAAAGGTAACAAACATACCAAGGTGATTGCTATTGTGGACAATATGATTCCACATGAGAAAAGAATTGGAGATACCTTATTCACAAAGTATTTTGTCCGATCTGTGGATGGCTTTTTAACCATGAGCAAAAAAGTACAAGAAGATGTGCGTCTTTTTACCCATAAACCTTCTTGTATTTCTCCCCATCCAATTTATGATCATTTTGGAGAAGCACTACCAACATCAGATGCCAGGAAATTATTGAATTTACAAGACACTGATAAGGTTATTCTATTCTTTGGATTTGTAAGGGCCTATAAAGGATTAGATTTATTAATTGAGGCGATGACTGATCCAGCTATTCAAGCTGCGGGCATTAAACTAGTCATTGCGGGTGAATTCTACGAATCACCTACACCTTATTTAGATCAAATTAATGCCTTAGGATTGTCAGATTGTATCTCGGTGTACAACGAATATATTGGCGAAAGAGATGTGAAATTATATGTTTCAGCAGCAGATTTTATCATTCAACCCTATCGCAATGCAACACAAAGTGGTGTCACACCAATGGCCTATCATTTTTTAAAACCTATGTTGGTGACCAATGTGGGTGGATTGGCTGATACTGTACCTCATGATAAAGTTGGTTTAGTAGTTGAGCCTAATCCAAAATCTATTGCAAAAGGGGTCCTTCAATTATATGAAAGAGGCACTGCGCACTTTATGCCCCATTTAATCTCAGAAAAGAAAAAATATAGTTGGGAACAAATGCGACAATCTTTTTTAACTTTGTACCAACAATTATAATTTCTACAAATTATTTAATCCAATTCAACAAACTTGATCAAATAAATTCATTACCAATGTCATTACAACAAATAAAGACGATTATAGAAGGATCTATCCAAGTAAAGCAAGCTTTATTGAATGATCAAGTTTTGGTTACAGAGATTGAAAAAATTGTACTTGCCATTACAGATGCATTTAAAAAAGGAAATGCCGTTTATTTTGCAGGTAATGGAGGAAGTGCAGCAGATGCACAACATCTAGCCGCAGAGTTTTCTGGCCGTTTTTATAAAGACAGAAAAGCATTGCCTTCGGATGCTCTCCATTGTAATAGTTCTTATTTAACAGCTGTTGCCAATGATTATAGTTATGATGTAATTTATGCAAGACTTTTAGAGGGACTAGCTAAACCAGGTGATGTATTAGTAGGTATTAGCACTTCAGGTAATTCAGGTAATATTGTCAAAGCATTTGAAATGGCAAAAACAATTGGTGTAGTTACAGTTGGATTCACTGGTGCTTCAGGAGGAAAGATGCAACCATTAAGTGATTTCTTAATCAATATCCCTTCTTCAACAACACCAAGAATTCAAGAATCTCATATTTTAGTGGGGCATATTATTTGTGAATTAGTTGAAGAAAATATATTCGGCAAATAAATGCTAGACAATTTACATATCACAAAAGATTGGACATTATTTCTAGATCGTGATGGCGTCATCAATCACGAAAAAAAAGAAGACTATATTAGACATTGGTCTGAATTCAATTTTTACGCAGAAAGTTTAGCAGCACTACCCTTACTCGCTCAAAAATTTGATCGAATTATCATTACGACCAATCAAAAAGGTATTGGTAAAGGTTTGATGACAGCAACTGATTTAGATTTGATCCATCAAAATATGACAAAACATATTATTGAATTAGGAGGTAGAATAGACGCGATCTTTTATTGCGCTGACTTGGATAATTTATCTATCAATAGAAAACCTCAACCTGGTATGGCATTTCAAGCCAAGGAGAAATTTCCTTCTATTGATTTTACAAGGTCTATTATGGTAGGTAATAGGATGTCTGATATGGAATTTGGACGTAATGCATGCATGCATACCGTTTACTTAGCAACTACACATCCGGAAGCGCCATTCCCTGATACTAAAATAGACATTTAGCAGTTACATCCTTACGCATTGCAGAAATATTTTCTCTTGCGACTACCTTTGCTCCAATAGCTGCTTGAATAGCAATTTGGAATTGTTGCTTTGTCAATAAATCCTTTAATTTTTCACATAGCTTACGTCCAAATTCAGCAGATTTTCCTCTATGAATTAAAGCACTCAAGGCATCTACTTTTTCATTGTTCAATAAGATATCCATCTTCACAATATCTGCATCTCTAAATCCAATCTGCGTATAATCAAAAGATGCATAACCTCTTGTTTGACTCTTTAATTTATCATAGAAATCAAATACAATCTCAGTCAATGGCATTTCAAAAATCAATTCAACCCTTGTTGGGGTAAGATAGCTTTGATTGATCAGCATCCCTCTCTTCCCTAAACATAAAGTAATGATATTACCAATATAGTCTGGTGTGGTAATAATCTGTGCTCTAATAAACGGTTCTTCGATACGTTTGATCTTTACTGGATCTGGCATCTCGGTTGGGTTATTAACAATAATTTTTTCGTCTCTTGTTGTGTATGCAATAAAACTTACGTTAGGTACAGTAGTGATCACAGTTTGATTGAACTCACGTTCTAAACGCTCTTGTACAATCTCCATATGCAAAAGACCTAGGAATCCGCAACGGAATCCAAATCCTAATGCTTGAGAAGTTTCTAATTCAAATGTTAATGAAGCATCATTCAATTGTAACTTATCCATACACTCTCTTAACTCCTCAAAATCATCAGTATTGACTGGATAGATACCAGAAAAGACCATTGGTTTTACTTCCTCAAAGCCATGAATCATTGGCCCAGGATTATTGGCTAAAGTAATGGTATCCCCCACTTTAACTTCCTTAGCCACTTTAATTCCAGTAATAATATATCCTACGTCTCCTGCTCTTACTTCGGCCTTTGGGGTCATGGCTAATTTTAAAACGCCCACTTCATCTGCAATATATTCTCTACCTGATGCGACAAATTTAATTTTATCGTTCTTTTTTAAGACCCCATTCATGATTCTGTAGTATACAATAATTCCTCTAAAATTATTGAATACACTATCGAAAATCAATGCTTGCAATGGGGCTTCTGTATCACCAGTCGGAGCTGGAATTCTTTCTACAATCGCTTGTAAAATTTCTTCAATACCAATACCTGAACGACCGCTAGCCAATAAGATATCTTCTTGTTTACACCCAATTAAGTCAATAATTTGATCTGTTACCTCTGGAATCTTAGCACCATCCATATCAATTTTATTGATGACTGGGATGATCTCTAAATTATTATCAAGTGCTAGATATAAATTACTAATGGTTTGTGCTTGAATTCCTTGTGATGCATCTACTAATAATAAAGCACCTTCACAAGCAGCCAATGCTCGACTCACTTCATAACTAAAGTCAACGTGACCCGGTGTGTCAATTAAATTTAAAGTATAGGTTTCTCCTTTGTGGATATAATTGATCTGTATTGCGTGGCTCTTGATCGTAATCCCCTTCTCTCGCTCTAAATCCATATCATCTAATACCTGGTTCATCATCTCACGTTCTGTAATCGTTTTGGTATGTTCTAACAAACGATCAGCCAAGGTACTTTTACCATGATCAATATGGGCGATGATACAAAAATTTCTTATGTGCTTCATGTAATTATGCGTGTTCTTTTTAAAACTATTTAAGTGCGTTGATGATGGCTGCAAATTCAGTTGCAATTAAAGAGGCACCACCAACTAATCCTCCGTCTACGTCTGGTTGTGAAAAAATTTCTTTTGCATTTGCAGCTTTCACACTACCACCGTATAAAATAGAAATTTGCTCTGCGATCGATTGTCCATATTGAGCAGCAAATACTGACCTTATATATGCATGAATTTCTTGGGCTTGTGCACTACTTGCAGTTTTTCCTGTTCCGATAGCCCAAATTGGTTCATAGGCAATCACCACTTTTATAATTTGTTCAGCGGATAATTGAAATAAAGCATTTTTTAATTGTGCTTCTACAAAACTATTCTGTGTACCAGCTTCTCTAATTTCTAAAGGTTCACCACAACAAAAGATTGGTGTGCTTCCAATCGCTAATACAGCTTCAGTTTTTTCTGCTAATAAAGCATCTGATTCATTAAAATATTCACGTCTTTCAGAATGTCCAAGGACAATATGTTTTACTCCTACAGTTTCATACATTGATGCAGCAATTTCACCTGTGTAAGCTCCGTTTGTTTTTTGATGACAATTTTGTGCAGCAACAAACATATGTTGTTTACCTGCTAATTTTTGAATTGCTAAAGGAATATAAATAGCTGGAACAGCAAAAATAGCGGATTGATTTTCCGATAAATTAAAGTTAGAAGCTAATAACTGATCTAATAGGTTTTCAGCCTCATTTTGGCTTAAATTCATTTTCCAGTTTGCTGCAGCTATTTGTTTTCTCATAATATTCACTTTCAAGGCACAAAGGTAACTAAAAAATAGCGCTATTCCATATGAAACAAGGCCTTTAAGACCTCCTTTTCGGCATCTGAAATTTGAAATCCCTTCATTTTTTTCCAATTTTGTATATCTTCTATTGCTTTTTCCAAAATATAGCCTTTTGTGATGCCCCAACTAAAATTTGGAATCATTTTTGGAAGCAGTCCATTGCCAAAGATATTTGCAGAAGCGCCAATATAAGATCCTGTATTGATACTTGATTGGATTGCAAACCTGGTATAGTCTCCGACTAACATCCCCATTTTATTTCCCATTGTATCCCAAGATTTTTGATATTGATTCCACATTTCTATTGGGCCAGCAGTATTTTTCACATTACTATTACTCGTTCCAGCACCAAGATTACACCATTGTCCAATGATACTATCTCCCAAATAACCTTCGTGTGCCTTATTAGAATAGCCCATTAGAATACTATTTTTTATCTCCCCTCCAATTGTACAATATGGGCCAACAGAAGTTGCACCATAAATACATGCATTCATTTTAACGACTGATTTTTCTCCTAAAACAAATGGGCCTCTTATTGCAGCACCTTCCATTAGAATTGCATTTTTCCCTATATAAATAGGCCCATCTGTAGCATTTAAACTTACCCCTGATAATGAAGCACCTTCTGCTATAAAAATATTTTCAGGACATACTAAGCGATTAGAAGTATCAACAACAATTGAAGTTTGATTCGCAATAACTTGATTAAAATCAAGTTGAATCATAGCTGCATGTATTTGTAAGAGGTGGATAGGGTTTTTTATAAATTTAGCAGCTATCGTTGTCTTTAAATTAGGGTCTCCTAATAAGATTTTACCTATCGATCTTTCTTTAGTATTGGAAGCAATCCATTTTCCATCTTTATCCAATAAACTTTCGCCTTCCTTTAATTTTAAAATAGCGTTTTTTGTTGTTGCGTCTGGTAAACATGTGGAATTAATATAGATCACTACATCCTGATTTTGTAAAAAAGGAGCTTCATACAATCCCTGTAAATAAGGACTTGTAAAAACCTGACATTCGCAATTTAAGTGTGATTCCCAGCGCTCTTTTATGGTAAAAATACCTACCCTTATTTCTGTCAAACTTCTAGTCAAGCTAAAAGGATAAAAATGTACCATATCAGGTAGGTCAACTAAGACAAATTCCATAAAAGATGATTTAATGGGCAAAAATACGTTAAAGTCAAAATCAAAATTGATAAGTTCCTAACGCATGTTAATTTAATGCTTATTTTTGTGATCTAATCATTAACATATGCAACTAGGTTATTTTAATTATCCATCTCCAGTCAACGAACCTGTATTAAGTTATGCGCCAGGTTCTCCAGAAAGAAAATCATTAAAAGAAGCTTTGGCTTCATTAAAGAAAAAGTCATTGGATATTCCAATGTATATCAATGGTAAGGCAGTTAGAACTGGAAAAACGAAGTCTATACATCCTCCACATGAAACCAAACATGTACTTGGACAGTTCCATATTGGAACAAAATTGCATGTAGAAAAAGCAATTGAGTCTGCATTGAAAGTACGTGAAAATTGGTCTAATATGACTTGGGAAACCAGGGCTCATATCTTTTTAAAAGCAGCAGAACTATTGGCTACAAAATATAGATTTGAAATGAATGCCTCCACCATGTTAGGGCAAAGTAAAAATGTTTATCAAGCTGAGATTGATGCGGCATGTGAATTAATTGATTTTTTAAGATTCAATGTGCATTTTTTAAGTCAAATTTATCAACAACAACCTATCTCCTCTCCTGGAATCCATAATAGAATGGAATGGAGAGGTTTAGAAGGATTTGTATTAGCTATTACACCTTTTAATTTTACAGCAATTGGCGGTAATTTACCTGCATCTGCTGCCATGTGTGGTAATGTAGTTGTATGGAAACCAGCTAATACACAAATCTATTCCGCTCAGTTATTTATGCGTATTTTAAAAGAAGCTGGTTTACCAGATGGTGTGATCAATATAGTTTATACAGATGGCCCAACGGTGGGTGATGTATGTTTCAAACATCCAGATTTTGCTGGTGTGCATTTTACAGGATCGACTGGTGTATTTAACAACATGTGGAAGCAGATTGGAGAAAACATTTCAAATTATAAATCCTATCCAAGAATTGTTGGCGAAACAGGTGGTAAAGATTTTGTGATGGTACATCCAAGTGCTGATGTGGATACTGTAGTGACTGCTTTAGCAAGGGGTGCTTTTGAATACCAAGGTCAAAAATGCTCTGCAGCATCAAGAGCTTATCTACCTAGTAATATAGCTGCTGCTGTGAAAGCAAAATTGGTTAAAACTGTTCAAACCATGAAAATGGGAACTGTAGAAGATTTTAGCAATTTTGTGAACGCTGTTATTGATGAAAAGTCATTTAACAATATTTCAAAATACATCGCAGCAGTAAAGAAAGATAAACAAGCAAAGATCTTAGTTGGAGGTAATGTCAATAAATCAAACGGATGGTTTGTTGAGCCTACTGTGATTGATACAAAAAATCCAAAATCGCTCACTATGTGCGAGGAGATATTTGGGCCAGTATTGACTATCTATACTTATCCTGCAGGTCAATTTGAGAAGACATTGAAATTACTAGATAGCACCTCTAAGTATGCTTTAACAGGTTCAATTATTTCTCAAGATAGAGCTTCTATAGAATTGGCTACCAATGAATTACGTCATTCAGCTGGTAATTTTTATATTAATGACAAGCCTACTGGAGCTGTGGTTGGACAACAACCATTTGGTGGTGCCAGAGGTTCCGGAACGAATGATAAAGCAGGAAGTGCTTTGAATTTATACCGTTGGTTAAGTGCTAGAACAATCAAAGAAACTTTTAACCCTCCAACCGATTATAAGTATCCATTTTTAAACGAAGCATAAGGCCAAATTATAGTCTTAAAATACTATATTTGCTACTCAAAAAACAAGGACTGTGGCGCAAAAATTTTCTAAAGAAACTTATCTATATTGGTACGAATTGATGCAATTAATCCGTCAATTTGAATCCAAATCAGAGGAAATGTATAAAATGGCGGGTAAAATCCGCGGATTCTTCCACGTTTACAATGGCCAAGAAGCAATTGCTGCAGGTTGTATGACTGCTACGAATCATGAGGATCCCTTTATTACAGGTTACCGTGACCATGGTTTAGCCCTTGCAAAAGGTATGAGTCCAA
Organism: Chitinophagia bacterium; assembly: GCA_009924165.1. Taxonomy (GTDB): domain Bacteria; phylum Bacteroidota; class Bacteroidia; order Chitinophagales; family Chitinophagaceae; genus Sediminibacterium. The sequence goes on from RFSD01000033.1 coordinate 9,362, forward strand.
ATGCTGCCATGGCGGAATTGTATGGTAAATCAACAGGATGTTCAAAAGGAAAAGGTGGAAGTATGCACTTATTCGACAAAGCCAACTACTTTTTTGGTGGACATGGGATAGTAGGTGCTCAAATTGGTACAGGCGCTGGCTTAGCATTTGCTGAACAATACCGAGGTTCCAAAAATGTAGTATTGTGCTTTTTTGGTGATGGTGCTGCAAGACAAGGTATGTTGCATGAAGTTTTTAACCTAGCTATGTTGTGGAAATTACCAGTTGTATTTATTTGTGAAAATAATAACTATGCCATGGGGACTTCCATTGAAAGAACAAGCAATGTAATTGATATCTATAAATTAGCGGACGCATACGAAATGCCTTCTGATAAGTTGGATGGTATGACGCCAGAAATAGTTCATGAAGGTGTTGCTAGAGCTGTTAGAAGAGCTAGAGATGGTGAAGGCCCTACACTTTTAGAAATGAAGACCTATCGTTATAGAGGTCATTCTGTATCTGATCCTCAAAAGTATAGATCAAAAGATGAAGTAGAAGAATACAAGGATCAAGATCCAATCATTAAAGTTAGAAAGACCATTCTTGAAAATAATTTTGCCACAGAAGCAGCATTACAACAGATTGATGAAAAAATCAATGGTATTGTAGAAGCCTCTGTAAAATTTGCTGAGGATAGTCCTTGGCCAGATGATAGTGAAGTATTGAAAGATGTGTATATTGATCAAAATTATCCATTTATTGTAGACTAATTATTTTAACCCAAACATATGAGCGAATTACAAGAAGAACAAGCACCAGTGTCTATTACAAAAAAGAACCAAAAACTAATTCTTTATATATTAGTGGGCGGATTGATTGCTGCAGCCGGCATTTTTGGATACACTGAATTATATCAAAAACCATTAGAAGCAAAAGCAGCTGATGCAATGTATGTTGCAGAAAAGTATTTTGCGAATGATTCATCAGAATTGGTTTTAAATGGTGATGGCACTAGCAAAGGTGTTTTGTATATCATCAAAGAATTTAGTGGTACGAAAGCAGCGAATCTTGCAAAATATTATGCAGGTATGAGTTATTATAGATTAAAAGACTATAATAAAGCAATTGAATATTTGAAAGATTTTTCAACAGATGCTAAACAAGTACAAGCAGTTGCATACGGTTCTATTGGTGATGCGTATTCAGAATTAAAGAAAAATGACGAAGCAATAGAATATTATAAAAAAGCTGGAACACATTTCCCTGAAGATGAAGCAATATCTTCTGAATATTTATTCCGTGCAGCTTCTTTCTTAGAGTTAAATGGTAAAAATGATGCTGCTATAGAGATCTACAAACAGATCAAGCAAAACTATCCAAAATCAGAGAAAGGTTTTAGTATTGACAAATATATCAACAGACTACAGGTTCAACCTTAATAAGGTTGCTTCAAATATTAAAAAGGCATTCTTACTATAAGGATGCCTTTTTAATTTATTGAAAAGAAATCCTTAATTTAGAGGATGCAAGTTCAACTCTTTATACCCTGTTTTATAGATCAATTGTACCCACAAGTTGCATTTAATACAGTAAAGATATTAGAGAAAGCTGGATGTACAGTTAAGTATAATACACAACAAACATGTTGTGGCCAGCCAGCATTCAATGCAGGATTCTGGGGTGAATCAAAAGATGTTTGTACAAAATTTGTTCAAGATTTTGATGGTTCAGATTTTATTGTAAGTCCAAGTGCAAGTTGCGCTGGATTTGTAAGAAATAATTATGGAAAACTTTTTGAAAACAATGCTTTTCAAAGCCCAGCTAAAAAAGTCTCCTCGCAAATTTTTGAACTATCTGAATTCTTAGTGAAAATTTTAAATGTGACCAATCTAGGAGCAAGCTTTAACGGTAAAGCAACCTACCACGATAGTTGTGCGGGACTTAGGGAATGTAATATTAAAGCTGAACCTAGAACATTGTTAGGTCAAGTGAAAGGACTCGAACTTGTCGAAATGAATGATAATGAAACATGTTGTGGATTTGGAGGAAGTTTTGCAGTTAAATACGATACCATTAGTGTAGCTATGGCAGATCAAAAAATTGATAACGCAATTGCTACTGAGGCTGAATACATTATAAGTACTGATATGAGTTGCTTAATGCATATTGATGGGCGAATCAATCACAATGGACAAAAGATTAAAGTCATCCATTTAGCTGATGTGCTTGCAAATGGCTATTAGTTTATTTGGCAAAATTCAGGACTTAATTCAACATTTTCTATGCACTATTGTTATAGTTAAAATATCTTTTTATGCCTTATTGGTTAATTAAATCTGAACCTTTTAAATATTCTTGGGATCAATTCATTAAAGACAAACGTACTTTTTGGGATGGTGTTAGAAATTATGGTGCAAGAAATAATTTAAGATCTATGAAAAAAGGAGATCTTGCATTTTGGTACCATAGCAACGAAGGGATGGAAATTGTGGGCATTGCAAAAGTGGTTAAAGAAGCATACCAAGATCCAACCACAGAAGAAAAAGCTTGGTTGGCAGTGGATTTTGCACCCCATAAAAAATTAAAATATCCAGTCACATTAGCAGATGTGAAAGCCAATACCAATTTGAAAGACATGGCATTGGTAAGATTAGGTAGACTATCCGTTCAGCCTGTTACAGATGCTGAATGGGAGGAAGTCATGAAGATGAGCTTAGGAAAATAGTATCTTTTTAAAGATCATTTACTTTTCTTACTTCTTAGTGAAAAAAGGAATAGCCAATAAATATGGCAATTACCACGCCTATTAAATCTGCAAACAAACCTGCCCAAACTGCATACCTTACTTTTTTAATGCCAACACTTCCAAAATACAAGGCTATAATATAAAATGTGGTATCAGCAGATCCTTGGAATATGGATGCTAGTTTACCTTCAAATGAATCAGGGCCCTGTGTTTGAAATATATCAAGCATCATGCCCCTAGCGCCACTCCCACTTAAAGGTTTCATGATGGCAACAGGTAATGCCCCAACAAAATCGGTATTTATACCAGTATATTGTATTAAAAAACTTATTCCATTCAATACATAGATCATTGCCCCGCTATCTCTAAATACGCGAATTGCAACCAACATAGCTACTAAATATGGGATGATCTTCACAATTACATCAAACCCATTCTTTGCACCTTCAATAAAGGCATCAAAAACTGAAACTTTTTTATACGCACCACCGAGTATAATTGTTACCACGATACCAATTAAGATACTTGATCCAGCAATTTTAGAAAACAATTCTTTTTGAATAGGTGAAAGACTATTAACAGCAAATAAAACAGTACCCATAAAAAGTACTAGTCCCAATAACCAACTGATCAATACCCTATCCCATTTTATTTTTTGGTAGATTCCTACCACAATGATCGATGCTAATGTGGTACCAATTGTGGCTAAAACACATGGAATAAAAATGCTTGCGGCATCTAGAGAACCTGCTGCTAATCGATAAGATATGATTGTTAAAGGAATAATAGTCAATCCGCTCGTGTGTAATACCAAAAACATGATTTGAGCATTGGTTGCTCTTTCCTTCTCTGGATTTAAACTTTGTAAGCTTTCCATTGCTTTTAAACCAAATGGTGTGGCGGCATTGTCTAAACCTAACATATTTGCACTAAAATTCATGACCATCTGACCCATTGCAGGATGATTCTGCGGTACTTCTGGGAATAAACGACTTAAAAATGGATTCATCCATTTGGCTAATTTTTGAATGGCTCCCGCTTTTTCAGCAATATTCATCAATCCTAAAAAGAAAACCATCGTTCCAGCTAATGGAAAAGCCACATCAATCACCGAGGATTTTGCTGAATCAAATAAGCCATCCGCTAGCAGCTTAAATATCTCTGTATCTCCTAAAAAGATCAATTTAAAGAGTGCTACCACAAAAGCAATTACAAAAAACGCAATCCAGATGATATTCAATGCCATATCTAATTGTTTATGGTACTAATATAGCCCATTTTGCGATTAGAATTGTATTTTTGCATCCTTAAACAATCTAAAATATCATGGCTTTACAGGCAGGCATTGTGGGTTTACCTAACGTTGGCAAATCAACCTTATTTAACGCAGTTAGTAATAGTGCAAAAGCACAAGCAAGTAATTATCGTTTTTGTACTATTGAACCAAATGTGGGTCTTGTAGATGTACCTGATACACGTATCGATCAATTGGCTGAATTGGTTAATCCAACAAGAGTCGTTCCAACTCAATTAGAAATTGTAGATATAGCAGGCTTAGTAAAAGGTGCAAGCAAGGGTGAAGGTTTGGGTAATAAATTTTTGGCAAATATCAGAGAAGTGAGTGCCATTATTCATGTGATTCGTTGTTTTGAAGACGAAAATGTATTAAGAGAAGAAGGAAAAATCAACCCAATTGGAGATAAAGACATTATAGAAACAGAATTACAATTAAAGGATTTGGATAGTGTTGAGAAAAAAATACAGCGATCCGAAAAAATGGCAAAAACAGATCCAAAAGCAAAAGTAGAATTAGAAGTGTTACAAAAGTGTAAAGCGCATTTAGAAGACGGAAGAAGTATCCGTTCTTTAGATTTATCAAAAGAGGATTATGCTGCCATAGCGGATATCTTTTTATTAACTGCTAAGCCAGTCATGTATGTAGCCAATGTAGATGAAGCCTCTATGCATACTGGCAATGTATATTCTGAACAATTGGTTGCCATGGCAAAACAAGAAGGCGCAGAAGTGATTGTAATGTGTAATAATATAGAGGCACAAATTTCTGAAATGGAAGATCCGGATGACAAGGCTTTATTTATGGAAGAATACCAAATGAAGGAGCCTGCATTAAATAGATTAATTCAAACTGCTTATAAATTATTGAAACTAGAAACCTATTTCACTGCTGGTGTACAAGAAGTTCGAGCATGGACAATTGGTTCTGGTTGGAAAGCACCTCAGGCTGCAAGCGTGATCCATACAGATTTTGAAAAAGGATTTATTAAAGCAGAAGTGATTGCATTTGATGATTATATTAAATTCAAAAGTGAAGCTGCTTGTCGTGACAATGGTAAATTAAGAATTGAAGGAAAAGAATACATTGTAAAAGATGGTGACGTGATGCATTTTAGATTTAACGTATAATAAAGCATGAAAAAATATTTAGTAGTAGGTATTGGATTATTTGTAATAGGTTGTAATGATACAAATAATGCTGACACAAGTTCTAGCAATAATGATGCTGCTGGTAATACTGCTATTGCCGCTCCAACAACTTTAAATTACTCGATACAAAAAATATATCCTCATGATACTACTGCCTATACGCAAGGATTGGTATGGTATAATAATAGACTAGTTGAAGGCACTGGATTAAGAGGAAAAAGTATTTTGTATCAAATGGATGATCAATTAAAATCAATTGGCAAGAAGGTAAACTTAGAGCTCCCCTATTTTGGCGAAGGGATTACTGTATTTGATGGTAAGATTTATCAGCTAACCTGGGAAGAGCATGCTGTTTTTGTATATGATGCAACTACATTCAAAAAAATCAGTACACTCAATTGGCCTTATGAAGGTTGGGGATTGACACATAATGATACTTCATTAATAGTCTCTACAGGAAGCAGCAATTTATATTTTGTAAATCCTGTCGACTTTTCTATTCAAAAAACATTAGGTGTCTATAATGAATATGGATATCAAAGTATGCTCAATGAATTAGAATATGTGGATGGTAAAATATTTGCAAATATTTATGGACAAAACGATATCGTTGTAATAGACCCAAACACAGGTAGAATTACAAATAAAATAGATTGTAGCAATTTACTAGCAAAAGCTAAAGTGAATTATAACCCATTGACAATTGATGCTGGGTACGTACTCAATGGAATCGCTTATAAAAAATCTACCAATACGTATTTTTTAACAGGGAAATGTTGGCCAGTTATTGTATAAAATTGTCATTGATTTTGGAGAAAAATGATACAAATGTCTTGGTAAATCATAAGCTGCCCAATATTTTTTATAATAGGATGCATCATAACTAGTAT
>RFSD01000034.1 GCA_009924165.1 Chitinophagia bacterium
CTAAAATTGTATTCAATTCTTGGTGCGATTAAGATCAATCTAGTGCTGCCATATGTCCCTGGCAATTTGATTTGGTTTAATTGCGCATTCAATCGAAGATTAAGGTGCGGCTGGTTTCTCCAATTGATACCTAGACCAAATCCTTGAACTTGTCCGTTGTAAAATTGACCAATAGTAATTTCAGAAACCCAACCAAATAGTTTTCTTGTATCTGAAACATAATTAAATCTAATTTGGCCATATTGGTATTGCTTTGCAGGCAGAGGTGTTCCGTTAGTAAAGCTCGTTGGAAAGAGTAAATTAGTGATATTGTTACTTAAGTTAAGATTAAAACTAGATGCGTTTTTAAAATCAGTTTTTAATTGCAATGTGCTTTCTAATTCATTGAAACTATTATCGGGGTTGAATACAATAAAGTTTTGCGCAGTTAGCTCCGACTTGCCAATTTTTCCTTTAGAAGGCATCAATGTATAACTCACTTCAGAAAAAACTTGTTTGAATCCAATACGAATACTTGTATCCCGTTCTGCATCGTAATTATTTATTCTTTGCACGAATCCCATATCCGTATAGTAGTTCTTGCCAATATTTGCAAGGTCAAGCACAAAACCAAAATTTCTTCCATTATAACTTAATCCAGCCTCTGCATAATTGTTTAAGTTTTTGATTGTAGGTTTCATAGATTGATTGTAATTGGCCCAATAACTAAAACTTCCCGCTGGGTTGGAGTATTCAAATGTAATTCCAGCATTACGTCCGTATTTGTCGAGTGGGTTCTTTTTTTCTTCCTCCACTGAAATGAAATTTTCTCTATTCAAAAAATAGCCCTTTACCATAGATCGTTTTAATACTCTTTTTTGCCATGTAAAAGCAGAGAAATTTTCAGGAGCATAATTGCCTTTTCTTCCTGTTTGCATGTTCATTGCACCAATCCTTACATCAGGAGATAAATTACCAGATAGCCTAGCGCCAAATAGGATAGGAATTTTATTACCTTCTTTATCTAAGCCAATGGTTCTCGAATAGAATGGACGAATTGGAGGGATACCAAATCCAGCAAATAGATCCGCATTTTCTAAAAAGAATGCCCGTCTCTCTGGTAAGAAAATATTAAACCTTGTTAAGTTGGTCACTTGGTTATCAACTTCGACTTGTGAGAAGTCTGGGTTGACAGTTATATCTAAATTTAAAGAAGAGTTCAAAGCAATTTTAGCATCAAAACCAACATTGCCAGTTGTTTCTGTCTTGCTGGTTGATTTATCTTCGCTAATACCGCCAGTTAAATAAGGCAACAGAATCACATTATTATTACTTGCTGGCGGGTTGGTTGGCCATTTCATTAAACCTGTATATCCTAAGTCGTAGGATTTAAAATTTGGACTAATTCTAGTCCATGTACTGTACTCGAAATTTTTAGCGTCGATACGTACAAAATTGACCCCCCAGTTTTTATTTTCTGAATTATATCGAATAGACTTTAAGGGGATGGCAATTTCTGCAATCCAATAACTACCATAATCTTTGGTCATTGAAAACCATTTGGTATCCCAGCTATAGCTGATTCCTCCTTCACTACTTCCTGTCAGCTGATCTTCTGACTGAACATTCAATGCACTTACAACAAAATAAAATCCGTTGGTCTTTTGATTCAAGGGGTCTAAAACAACTGCCACACCATCGTTGCCATCATGTCCAATATCTCTTTTTAAACTTCTAATAATGGCCGTGCCGCTATCGTATACTTTAAAGGCAAAATATAAGTTTTTATCATCGAACAAATATTTAACCTCGGTTTGTTTTTTTGGGGCGCCAATATCATTGGGAAACTTTTTATTAAATTGACTTACCGCTTTCACTGTATTCCAAGCTGGTTCATCCAAAATACCATCTAATTGAATGGGCCCCTTTGTAGGTTGAATGGTCAACTGAAAGGACTCCTGAATAGTCGTGTTGGTCTGTGCTTTACCAACAAGGCAAAAGAGGTTAAAAGCAAGTAGGAGTGGGATAAGCGATAGTCTATTCATTCAATCATGTTGGACGGCAAATATCTAATGATTTAAAGATAGATCAATAAGGATTGTTATAAGAGGAAAATAAGAAGTTTTAATGATCTTTTGAAGCTATGAATAAGATTATAAGCTTATTCATGATCAAGTATGTCTGGTCGTCTTTGTTTGGTTCTAATTAATGCCTGTTCAGATCTCCATTGATCCACCTTTTTTGGGTCACCTTGTAACAATACTTCTGGGACAGTTAATCCACGGAAATCTGCAGGTCTAGAAAATACAGGGGGTGCCAATAAATTATCTTGAAAAGAATCGGTTAGGATAAAGTGTTTGCGTCTTTTTGATCGAATCTTTTACCATCAGGTGTGACAAAAATAATTTCATCAAATGCGCCGCCTTCTTTTTGTAAATCATCAATTGCACCTGCCAATGGCTCACACATGATCACCATTCCTGCTCCGCCTCCATATTGGTAATCATCCACCTGACCATGTTTATTAATCGCCCATTTTCTTAATTGATGTAATTTAATATGAAGGTGCCCGCGTTCTTGAGCACGCTTCATAATGCTATGTGCAAAAGGGCTTTCAAGAAGCTCCGGAAGGACTGTTAGAATTTCAATGGTCATGCTACAAAGATAATTGAGATTAGTCCAAAAAATCGCCTAAATCTCGACGGTTCTTTTTGGTAGGACGCCCAATCTTACTCAAGCGCTTTCCAGTTTGAAAGGTAGCTGCAACCTGCCTTACTCGTTCTAGTTCTTCTATAGGTGTTAGGTCTTCGTAATATTTGATTGCTTCTGCATAGGCAACTCGGCCATCTAATAGTTGAGTCACTTTTAGCACCCAGTTTTTATGCTCTGTTCTTGCTTCATAGACATCTCCAATGACCACATTACGAGAAGCTTTTACATTTTCTCCATTTAACTTCACACGCCCTTTGTCAATCGCTTCGGTAGCCATACTTCTTGACTTAAAGACGCGAATAGACCACAAGTATTTATCGAGTCTTAATTTTTCTTTCTTTAGTTCTGGAGAAGACATATATCCTTATTTTTTTTCGGCAAAATATTGGTGAAAATAAGGAATGGTTTCAATGCCTTTATAAAAATTCACGATATCGTATTTTTCATTCGGGCTATGTAAATTATCACTATCTAATCCAAATCCCATGAATACAATTTTCAATCCAAGCGCTTGTTCAAATAAAGAACAGATTGGAATACTACCACCGCCTCTTACAGGGATAGGGTCTTTTCCAAATGTGGTTGCAATTGCTTTTGCAGCACTTTGGTATTCGTGAGAATCTATTGGTGTGATATAAGGTTCGCCACCATGATGCTCAAATGCATTAACAGTCACATTATCTGGTGCGATGGATTTAAAGTAATTCAATACTTTTTCAGTAATAATTTTTGAAGATTGATTTGGAACCAATCTGCAAGAAATTTTAGCAAAGGCTTTGGAAGGTAAAACTGTTTTAGCACCTTCTCCTGTATAACCGCCCCAAATGCCATTCACTTCTAATGTTGGTCTGATACCAGTTCTCTCATTTGTGCTATAGCCTTTTTCTCCCCATACATTAGTTATGCCTAAGTCTTGCTTAAACTCATTTAGATCAAAAGGTGCTTCGGCCATTTTTGCGCGCTCAGCATCTGTCGATTCAATCACATCATCATAAAAACCAGGAATGGTGATATGGTTATTTTCATCATGACAAGCAGCAATCATTTTTGATAAGATGGTAATTGGATTTGCCACTGCACCACCATATACACCACTATGTAAATCTCTGTTTGGTCCTGTAACTTCTATTTCGATATAACTTAATCCTCGCACTCCAATATCGATGGAAGGATTGTCCATACTAATCATAGCAGTATCACTAATTAAAATCACATCTGCTTTTAATAAATCCTTATTTGCTTTTACAAATGTGGCCAAATTCGGACTGCCTATTTCTTCCTCACCTTCTATCACGAATTTTATATTAGTGCACATTGTATTGGTCTTAGTCATAATCTCCAATGCCTTTACATGCATATAAAATTGTCCTTTGTCATCACAAGCACCTCTTGCAAAAATTTTTCCATCTATAATGGTTGGATCAAATGGACCACTATGCCAAAGTTCCAATGGCTCAGCGGGCTGCACATCGTAATGTCCATATACTAAGACTGTTGGGAAACTTGGATCAACAATGATTTCTCCATAAACAATAGGGTGCCCTTCTGTTTCATAAATAGTTGCAATTTGAGCTCCAGCATCTGTCAATGATTTTGCTACTGCTTTTGCACATGCCTGCATGTCATCATTGTGTTCTGATTTTGCACTCACGCTTGGTATACGTAATAAGTCCAATAATTCTTGTAAAAAACGATCCTTATTTGCTTCTTGAAATTCCTTCCATGCGTTCATAACCTAAATTTTATAGTTGATGTTTTAAATCTGATAATACATTTTCAATATTCCAGTCTAATTTTTGTTCAAAGGGTGCTTTTCTTTGAGCGCAATTTTCTGCTAAACAAATGGGACAACTGTAGGACATACATCCATCCGTATGCACAAAAAATTCGATACTTGCACCAAATTTGTTTTTGATTAAATTCGTAAACTCTTCTACAACCTGATGTGCTTCGTTCACATTTAAAAACCAAGGCACTGTTAGATGGCAGTCAATATGCATTAAACTACCATACTTTATCACTCTTAAATTATGTAAATCTACCCACTGCACATTACGGTTTTTATTTAGTTCAGCAATCACTTCCTCTAATAAAGCAAGATCAGCTTCGTCCATGATCCCAGCAAGGGAGGCTCGAATGATTTTATAGCCATTGTAAATAATCCAGAAACTCATTAAAATAGCAAGTACAGCGTCTATTCCAGTGATATTAGTCAATAGTACAATGCCAATACCAATAGATACTACAAAAGTGGTAAAGCTATCTAAAATTAAATGCTGTCCACTGGACACCAAAGCAAGTGATTTATTTTTAGTACCCATTTTTTTTGCAATCAATCCTGCAAACAAATTCAAAAAAGCAGTGACAAGTAAAACCCATAATCCGTTATCAAGACTATGTAATTCTGAGGGTTTAAAAAAAGCGTTGATGGATTCGTAAAAAATAATCAAACCAGCTGCAATGATTAAACTTCCTTCAAATGCGGCAGAAATAAATTCCGCCTTGCCATGCCCATAAGGATGTTCTTTGTCTTTAGGCTTTGATGCTACAAATAAACTGTATAGTCCAATGGCACCAGCTAATACATTGACAATGCTCTCCAATGCATCGGATAATACTGAGAGTGAATGCGTCATGAAATAGGCGACAAACTTTAATACAAATAGAATGACACTTAAGGAAGTGACATAGAACTGTATTTTTAAATTCTGTTTAGCTGCTTGCAATGGAATAAATTAATAAATGAATTAGAATTTGAATCCGTTGAATCTTTCTTCTACAAACTTCCAGTTGACAAGGTTCCACCAATTGGATATATAATCTGCTCTTTTGTTCTGGTATTTTAAATAATAAGCATGCTCCCAAACATCTAAGCCTAACAAAGGGTATCCTTTTGTTTCGGCAATATCCATTAATGGGTTGTCTTGATTGGGTGTAGCGCAAATTACTAATTGACCTTTTTCGTTTACAATCAACCAAGCCCACCCACTTCCGAATCTATTTTTTGCTGCCTCTGCAAATGCTTTTTGAAAATCGGTAAAAGTTCCAAATGATTTTTCAATCGCCTTTGCTAAACTACCTGTTGGAAGGGAAGCTGGCGCAGGTTGCATGGATTGCCAAAATAATTCATGGTTAAAATGACCGCCTGCATTATTGCGCATTTTTGTAGAATACTTTGAAATGGATTTTAATAAATCAGTGATGGATGTAGTTTTTATATCTAACTTTTCTGAAACGCAAGCGTCATTTAAATTTTTTGTATAACCTGCTGCGTGTTTTGTATGATGGATCTCCATCGTCATGGTATCTATGAATGGTTCTAAAGCATTGTAGGCATACGGTAAAGGCTGCTGTATATAATTCAGCTCCTGATTCAATTGCAATCCTCCTAAGGTATGAATGATTGGCATACTCGCCATGGCAATACTTGCTTTGCCAGTTTGTTTGATGAACTGACGTCGACTGTTAGTTGAATTAGACATAGGATTATTTTTTAAAGTACTTCTGTAAAATTACCTTAATTGGCTGTAAAAAGCGGTAGTAAAATTCCTGGTTCAACAATTGTGAATCACGCATTGCCTTAAAGGTTAAGAATAAGCCTACAGGAATTAAAAAAAGACTAGACAACCACATGCCCGCATACACCGACCATTGTCCAGACTTGGCTAGTTTTTCGCCAAAATTATTAAGCAAGAAAAAGACAACAAAAAACGCAATCGCCGAAACCATTGGCGCACCCAAGCCTCCTTTTCTGATAATTGCACCCAATGGGGCACCTATTAAAAACAAGACAATACATGCAAAAGATAGGGTGAATTTTCGATGCCATTCAATCGCGTGCATTGTTTCGGCACGTTGCTGTTCCTTGTAAAGAGTTACTAAACTGGCTAAATTATTTTGAAGCGATTGAAATTGGTATCCCGCAGATTCTACTACCGATATTTTTTCTTCTTCAGGAATCAATGCTTTGAATTTTTTGACATTAGCTACATTTACTTTTTTATAAAGTTGATTGCTGTCCTTTAATAGCATGAATTTTAAATAGGGGTAGATTTCAATAGTTGCTTTTTTGATAAAAAAACTATCCATAGATTGTATAGAGTCTATTGCCTTCCCTAATTGTCTTACGCTTAACATTTTTGGATCATAAAATACATCCGCAGTTTTATTCATCTGAAAACTTTTCAGATCAAACACTTTTTTGTATTCTTTAAAATTAAGTCGTGTAAATTCTGTATTGGTAGTAGCCCGATATCCTTTCTCTTGATAACGCCATCCATTGTATAAAATAAATTCTAAAAACTTTTTATCAGGTGTAACACGCATCACGCCTGACTTTGCCATAATCATATTGTCCTGTAGTCCAAATCTTTTCTCAAAAATTACGATATCATTGATCACACTATCATTGGATTCTTTTTTACCTAATTTGATCACATAGCCATCAATTTTATCGTAAAAAACACCTTCTTTTAAATCGATAGCAGGTTTGGAAACAATGATTTCGTATTTCAAAGTGGTGAGCCGCATTTGAGAGACAGGAATAATATTATTCGCTAACAAAAAAGCGATACCTGCAAGGCCAATGGCGAAAATAAAAAGTGGACGCATGAAACGAATCAGTGGAATACCTGCAGACTTAATAGCGATTAATTCAAAACTTTCACCCAGATTCCCAAATGTCATGATTGAAGAAAACAGCAATGCCAATGGGATGGCAGTCGTCAACATGCTAATAGATACGAGTCCAACTAATTTCAAAATAATAAAAGTATCTAATCCTTTTCCAACTAAATCGTCTATGTAAAGCCAAAAGAATTGCATGGTCAGCACGAATATAGAAATAGTCAATGCTGCTAAAAAGGGTCCTATAAAAGCCCTGAGAATTAGTATGTCTAATTTTTTGAACAAAATCGTAGTGCTAGCTACCTATTCTATGAAATAGCTCTTTGATTTGATAACCCCAAAGTTGACTCTGGTCTTTGATTTCATTTTTCTCGGCAAAATCTTTAATGATCAATACCGTTTGGTTTGAAATCTCTGTCTTTTCAATACAAAATTCAAAATATTCATTCTTTTCACTGTGTAGCCATCTAAAACGAATGAATTTATTTTCTTCTTGATCTAAAATCTCTGCCTTGTCTGGCGTACCGCCGTTCCATGAAAAACTGAAGACATTCTCCCATTCATCCACCTTGTCAGCAAACCATTCTTGCAAACCAGACGCAGTGGAGAGGAATTCAAATAAGATTGCAGGAGAACATCTAACTGGAAACTCAAGTGTAAATAGTATTTTTTTGCTCATAGTATCAATATACCCACAAAGGGCTCGTTTGATGCAATAATATTAAATAAAAGCTTGCTTCCAAGTATTTTAATCACTTTATTCGTTAATAAACTGTAAAGACTTCAAATATTAGCTTATTTTCTACTCTATTTATACTGATTATCAATATTTTAAATCATGTTGTAAATTTGCTTCATTGGTATATTTTTGGAAAAAATTGAACCTAAAAAGACCTGATTTTCAGTGCCTTCGATGACTTATCTTTGCAAACTATAAAGACAGTCCTATGTTCAATGCACTTAGTGAAAAATTAGAATCAGCGTTTAAACATCTAAAAGGCCAATCCCGCATCAATGAATTGAATGTGGCCAATACCCTTAAAGATATCAGAAAAGCATTGTTGGATGCCGATGTGAACTTTAAGATTGCCAAAGAATTTACAGATAGTATCAAAGAAAAAGCGGTCGGTGAAAAAGTAATCAATGCCATTAGCCCTGGTCAATTGATGGTTAAAATTGTGCAGGATGAATTGACAGCATTAATGGGCTCAGAAGCAAGTTTATTAGATACTTCAAAAAATCCAACCATCATTTTAGTTGCAGGTTTGCAGGGTAGTGGTAAAACTACTTTCTCTGGTAAATTGGCCACTTATTTGAAAGCACAAAAAAAATCTCCACTATTGGTTGCTGCCGATATTTATCGTCCTGCAGCCATGGATCAGTTGACTGTTTTAGCAGAACAAATTGGGGTAGATATTTTTGTTGAAAGAGACAATAAAGATGCGGTTTCCATTGCACAAAATGCAATTGCATATGCAAAACAAAATAATAAAAATGTCATTATCATAGATACTGCAGGTCGTCTTGCGGTTGACGAAATGATGATGAATGAAGTGGCAAATATTAAATCTGCTATTCAACCACAAGAAATTTTATTTGTGGTGGATTCAATGACAGGGCAGGATGCAGTCAATACAGCAAAGACTTTCAACGACCGATTAGATTTTACTGGAGTGGTATTAACAAAGTTAGATGGTGATACCAGAGGTGGTGCTGCTTTGTCCATCAAGTATACCGTGAATAAGCCAATCAAGTTCATGAGTTAATGGGGATGATTCCTGGTGTTGGAAAAAGTATCAAAGATATAGACATCAAAGAAGATGCTTTCAAAGGAGTTGAGTCCATCATTCAATCCATGACTTTAATTGAGCGAAGAAATCCAGATACTTTAACGCCAAGTAGAAAAGCAAGAATTGCAAAAGGTGCTGGAAAAGACCTGGCAGAAATCAATGCCTTTATCAAGCAGTTTGACCAAATGAAACAAATGATGAAGACGATGAGTGGTCCTGCTGGTGCTGCAATGGCGAGCAAAATGCCTGGAATGAGAAGATAAGCGCCCCCAGTTTATCTATAAGTGATTGATATTCAATAATTTTTGACAAATTTGGCTTTCTTATTCCATTTAATTGGGTGAATTCAGCATGTTTTTATAACTTTGCACCCTTAACCCTATTTGTTAACGCCTATAAATTTCTATTTAAAATGGCAGTAAAAATGAGACTACAGCGTCATGGTAGTAAAAAAAGGCCTTTCTACTTTATAGTAGTGGCTGACGGACGCGCACCAAGAGATGGTAAATTCATCGAGAAAATTGGTACTTACAATCCTTTAACAGTTCCAGCGACAATCAATTTAGATCGTCAAAAGTCTTTAGAGTGGTTAAACAAAGGTGCTCAACCTACAGATACAGTTCGCAGAATTTTGTCTTTCAAAGGAGTACTTTATTTAAAGCACTTATTACGTGGTGTTAAATTAGGTCTATTTGATGATGCAACTGCAATGACTAAGTTTGAATCTTGGTATGCACAGCATGAAACATCAATTGCTTCTAAGAATGATGCACACAAAAAAGCACAAGCTGATAAAAAAGTGTACGTACCAGTTGTTAAGAAGGTAGCTGAACCAGTTGCTGAAGCACCTGCAGAAGTTGTTGCTGAAGAAGCACCAGCAGAAGTGGAAGCACCAGTAGCAGAAGCAGAAGCACCAGCTGCAGAAGCGGCTGCTGAAGAAACACCAGCTGCAGAATAACCTAAAGAAATCTGAATTTTATATTAAGATTTAATAGCATTGAACCTCCCGAATTTCGGGAGGTTTTTTTTAACGTCCAATCATTTACTAAATTTGAGTATGAGTGAATATATCCATATAGGAAAAATTGTTGCAGCACATGGTCTCACAGGGCATCTAATCTTAGAACATGCTTTGGGTACACCCATTCACTTTAAAGGCATTGACGCTATTTTTATTGAAAAAAATGCATCCAGTTTTATACCTTATTTTATTCAGTCTGCATCTGCAAAAACCGAAAGTTTAACCCATTTACAAGTAGAAGGTATTACTACTAGAGAAGCTTGTAGTAGCTTGATTGGAAAAAAAGTATGGCTGCCAGAAGTCGAGTTCCAATTGCTGGTAGATAAAAGTTCACCCCTTTCCTTACTTGGATATATGGTGATTGAAAATGGGAAAGAATTGGGCAAGGTACAAGAAGTCATTGAGCAACCACATCAGCTCATGGTAACGATTTTATACAAAGGCAATGAAACTTATATTCCTTTGCATGAGGAGAGCCTTAAAGGGGTAGACCATGCAAAAAGGCAAGTGTATGTGGAATTACCTGAAGGTCTATTGGATTTAAATTAAACCTGATTTAAAAAGACTTGATTTCTTTCAATAATATAAGAGTATATTAAAAAAGTGTCTTTTAGTTTCAAATGTAAATTGTAATTATGAGCTTAAGATTAGGAGATATCGCACCAGACTTTAATGCCAAAACAAGTATTGGAGATGTTAATTTCTACACCTATCTAGGCGATAGTTGGGGGATTTTATTTTCTCATCCAGCTGATTTTACACCTGTTTGTACCACTGAATTAGGAAAAACTGCCGAATTACAAGACGCGTTTGAAAAACGTAATGTAAAAGTATTGGCATTGAGTGTGGATGGATTAGAAAGTCATAAAATATGGATCAATGATATCAATGAAACGCAACATGTGCATGTTGGATTCCCAATCATTGCGGATGAAGACAAACAGGTTGCAGGTCTTTATGATATGATTCACCCAAATGCCTCTGAGACATTTACCGTTAGGTCTTTATTCATCATTGGGCCAGATAAGAAAATTAAAATGACCCTCACTTATCCGGCCTCAACAGGTAGAAATTTTGTAGAAGTTCTAAGAGTAATAGATTCATTGCAATTGACTGCAAATTATAGTGTAGCGACACCAGCTAACTGGGTCGATGGTGAAAAAGTGATTGTAGTGCCTTCAATTAAAACCGAAGATGCTATTACGAAATTTCCTAAAGGAGTGGAAGTGGTGAAACCTTATCTACGCTATACCCCTCAGCCTAATAAATAGTTTAGCTATTCCACTTGTCTAATTGCTTAATCGTTGCAGCTAAATCTTTAGGAAGCGGCGCTTCAAATGCAAA
This sequence comes from Chitinophagia bacterium, assembly GCA_009924165.1. Classification (GTDB taxonomy): domain Bacteria; phylum Bacteroidota; class Bacteroidia; order Chitinophagales; family Chitinophagaceae; genus Sediminibacterium. The sequence continues at coordinate 11,473 of RFSD01000034.1, forward strand.
TGCTTTTTCTTTAAAAACAAGTTTTAATGTATGTGCATGCAGGGCGTGTCTTGCAAGTAGTGGCTTTTCTTCTTCTTCGGATTTGCTTAATTTAAAATTCTTTTTCTTAATACTTGAGAGTAATAATTTAACGCCATCGCCATAGAGCTCATCTGCAATAATTGGATGTCCAATATGTTTTGCATGTACCCTAATTTGATGGGTTCTTCCAGTATGAATTTGAAATGATACTAAGGCGTAGTGTTTATAGTAGGTCACCACTTCATAGGTTGTCAATGCAGCTTTACCTTTAACATGGATGTACATCTGTCCCTTTTTAACAGGATGTTCCATAATGCTTCCGTCAATGCTTCCATTTGGTGCTGGTCGGCCTAATACTAAGCCAAGGTATTTTTTTTCAATCGTTCTGCCTTCAAATAAAAGACTTAGTTCCTTATGTGCTTCTGCATTTTTTGCAAAAATAATTAACCCACTCGTTGCTTGATCTAAACGATGTACCGTAAAAATAGCACCATATTTATCTTGTAAAAGGGACTTAATGGAAAGTTCTTTTCCAAAACGGTCTGGAATACTTAATACACCAGCAGGCTTATTGATGACAATCATGTCTTGATCCTCAAATAGTATATCTAACATCCCTTACTTACTTGCTTTTCTTGTAAATGACTTATTTAAAAATTTTAATGTTCTTACTTCTTTTTCTGCTAAGAATCTCCATTTACCTCGGTCCACATTTTTCTTAGTTAAATTAGCAAACATCACTCTGTCTAAATGTCTCACATCATATCCAAGGTGTTCAAATATCCTTCTTACAATTCTGTTTCTGCCGCTATGAATTTCAATACCAATTACATTTTTAGATGTGTTGGATAAATAACTCACTGCATCTGCTGCAATGAATCCATCTTCCAGTTCAATACCTGCTGCAATTGATTCCATATCGGCCTTGGTTACAGGTTTATCTAAGGTTACCTCATAGATTTTTTTAATTTCATAAGATGGGTGGGTTAGCTTTTGTGCCAAATCCCCATCATTGGTTAAAATTAAAACACCTGTTGTATTTCTATCTAAGCGACCAACAGGAAACATTCTTTGTGTAGTCGCGTTTTTAATAATATCTAAAACAGTTTTTCTACCTTCTGGATCGTTTGCTGTGCAGATATAATCTTTTGGCTTGTTCAATAAAATATATACAGGAGTAACTTGCAACTGCAATACCTTCCCCTTTAATCTTACCACATCTTTATATTGTACTTTATAACCAGGCTCTAAAACTGTATCTCCATTCACTGTGATATGACCAGACTTAACGAGCTCTGCTGCTTCTCTTCTTCCGCATGTACCCGCATGTGCAATGTATTTATTCAATGGCATTTGCTCGTAGGGCATATCGTCATTGGCAGTAACTTTGCCAATACTTGCTGTACGTTTTGCGTCAGCACGATCCATAGATGCAGGTGTTCTCTTATTCGCTCTTGGACTACTAGATTTTTGTAACGCTCCATATTTTGTAGGACCAGTTACAAATTCTTTTTTAGCGTAGCCTCCTTTTTTATCAAAGCCCCCTTTTTTATTATTCCCTACTGGTTCTACTGCAATGCCTCTTTCAATATCTTTTTTTCTCTGACGCGCAGCTTCACCAGCAGCTCTCGAATCTTTTTTTGCCTGTTTTTTTTCTTGTCTATATTCTTCTTTTATAGCACTTCCTTTTTTCTTATTGGCAAACTTATCAAAGTTGTCGGATCTTTTCGCTTTCATAGGAGGCGGTATTAATTGTCTTTATTGGCTAACTGTCCACAAGCCGCATCAATATCTTTACCACGACTTCTTCTTATACGAACGTTCACTCTGTTTTTTTGTAAAATTTCTACAAATCTTTCAAATCCATCTTCGTCAGGCTTATCAAACGGGAAACGATCAATGGCATTGTATTCAATGACGTTGATTAAATCTGCAGGCACTTGTCTGTAAATTTTTACCAATTCCATTGCGTCTTTTTCGCTGTCATTGAAATCTTTAAATAAGATATATTCGAATGTAATTTCGTTCCCTGTTTTTTTGTAGAAATAATTTAGCGCTTCTATCAATGATTCAATATTATTACTTTCATTGATTGGCATAATTTCATTACGCTTCTTATCATTGGCAGCATGAAGGGACAGCGCCAATTTGAACTTCACTTGGTCGTCTCCTAATTGCTTAATTTGTTTTGCAACACCGGCAGTGGAAACTGTGATTCGTCTTGGGCTCATACCTAAGCCATCAGGCGAAGTAATTTTTTCAATCGCCTTCAATACATTCTTGTAGTTCAATAATGGTTCACCCATTCCCATGAATACGATATTGGATAAATTTTGGTCATAGGTTTTTTCTACTTGTTGTTTAATCATCACTACTTGGTCATAAATTTCATCGAAATTTAAATTCCTGCTTCGCTCCATATATCCGGTCGCACAGAATTTACAACTTAGACTACAACCAATCTGTGAAGACACACATGCCGTCTTGCGTAAGGTGGTTGGAATAAGAACGCCTTCAATCATATGGTCGTCAAAAGTTCTGAACCTTGTTTTAAAAGTACCATCGCTACTCATCTGCGTAGTATCAATCGAAAGTGCTGGTAAACTAAAGTGTTCGTCTAATTTTTTACGTAAATCCAGGCTTAAATTGGTCATTTCGTCAAAGCTATGCGCATGTTTTTGCCATAACCACTCAATAATTTGTTTTACCCTAAACGGCTTTTCTTCGATTTTTGCTATAAATCGTTCAATCTCAGCGACCTCTACTGCCCTGATATTTGGTCTTGTTTGCTCCATGTTGCAAAGATACTTGATCAGTATGTTAACATTCAACTATTTCTATTGGAAATGGTCATTTTATATGGGAATTTCCAGTAAAACATTGTATTTTGAGTGACTTAAAACCTAAATCTACAATTATGAGAAAATTATGCTTTATGACCTTGATTTTGTTGGGTGCTTTTTTGTCAGTAAATGCACAACAAAGTCCATTAAATGATTATTTAGGAAAATACATCTTTGCAGAAGGAAGTCCTGTGGCTGAAGTGTCTTTAACAATTCAAGATTCTAGCTTAGTGATCAATTCTGCTATGGGTTCAACCATGTTAGAGAAAAAAGGGGTAGACAGTTTTTATTTGGCAACTTATGATGCATTAGTGATTTTCAAAAGAAAAGATGGTAAGATGGTCGAGTCAATAAGTATTTTAGTGCAAGGCATGGAACTATTGGGTCGCAAAGAATCTAGTCCAGTTGCAATAAAAGAAGATGAATTCTACGCTACATATTGGATGAAACAAAACTACTAGCATATTTAAAATTCCATTGTGGCAAGTGCTTCAAATGGAATGGTTTGCTGGGCTCCAGTGATTAAGTTTTTTAGAGTGCATTCTTTTTTACTCAATTCATCTGATCCGATGATGATGATATTTGGTATGCCTTTCTTTTCGGCATATTTAAATTGCTTGTCGAATTTACTCTTGTCTGGGTAGATTTCACAAGCAATTTTTTTGGCTCTTAAGGCTGCCATCAAATGATATGCTTCTTTAGCTTCTTCTTCCCCTAAATTAAAAAATAAAATAGTTGTATGTTGCTCAACTGATGCTGGAAAAAGATTTTTTTCCTCAAGTACAT
>RFSD01000035.1 GCA_009924165.1 Chitinophagia bacterium
TTTTATTCAATCGTTGCTTTAAAATAGGCAATTGCTTTATCTGCGATGGATTGTAAATCTTGCTTTTTCATGCAGGCAAAATGCCCTTGAGGACAGTGCTTAGTCCCATAATTTGAGCAGGGTTGACATGGTAAATTTGGAACGATTGCATTATAATACCATACATTTTGTTTAGATGAATCCGTCTTAGTAGGATAATAAGGTTCCACTTGCAAAGCCGGAGCAGTTGCGCCCCAAATGGCCACAGTCTTTTTATGAAAGGCACAAGCAATGTATAAAAATCCGGTGTCATGCGAAATGACTGTCTTGGATTGCTTTACCAACAATGCAGATTCGTGTAAATTAAATTTTCCGCAAGCATTCCATATTTTTATTGGATTGATTGCTTCAATCGCTGCGCCTTCTTCTTGGTCTTCCTTCCCCCCTATTAATACAATTGGATAAGGAATTTTATGACAAAGTGCTTGCAATGAAGCAACAGGTAATTTTTTAGTTGCATAAGAGGCCCCAATGACCAATGCGATATAGCCAGACTGAAAGGCTGCAGGCAATGCGCTGGAAGGAAGTGTAGCTTCTTTAGGAATAAAATAATCCAAGCCTTTCCCGTCATTCACTACACCTAAAGCTGATAAAGTATCTAAGGAGCGATCTACTATATGTCTAGCAGGCATATAGTTCAAATGCAATTTGGTCAATAGTAATTTTTGTAGACTCAACTTATGGTAGGATAAACTAGGAACTCCTAATGCTTTTTGAATTTGAAAAGTCCTTAAGTTTTTATGAAGATCAATGATATAATCAAATTGAAATGCTTTTAAATCCTTGATAGTGGCATTCAAATCTTTATCAAAATAATGGAAATGATCGATATAGGGATTGGCCTCTGTGACCGCTTTCATTGAAGCCTTCGTTAAAAAATGAAGCTCTACTCCTGGTATCTGCTGCTTCGTACAACGTATCGCTGGAGTGGTGAATACAATATCACCTATTGAAGAAAAACGGATAAATAATAAGCGCATAGTAATGAACTAAGTTTATGAATTATCCTGCTCTATAAAATCTAAATCCTTATGATAGGTTTCTTCTGTAAAGATAAATGCAACAATAGTAATGCCCATCACAATACATCCGGTAACAATACCACTTTGCACAATAGTCCAGCCCATTGACTTTTGCAAAATGTCTAAAAATAAAAAGTTAATGAGTGGCAAAGCGCCTCGAACCATATTTGGAATAGTGGTTGCCGCAGTGGCTCTTAAATTGGTACCAAACTGTTCTGCTGCCATTTGATTGAAGATGGCCCAATAACCAGTGCTAAAGCCTAAGAAAGCACAAATGGCATACATTCTAGTATCACTATTGTTGAAAGTACTAAAGAATAAAACCATCCCTATAATACTGATCATGTAAAATAAGAACAATGCCTTCTTTCTACTTTGAAAAAATTGACTCACCCATCCAATTAATAAGTCGCCAATCGCAATACCGATATAGGCAAACATCACAGATCTGCCCGAATCAATTAAATTATCTCCATATAAACCATTCGCAAACTTATTGCTATAGTTCACCATGACGCCAATTACAAACCAAGTTGGTAAACCAATTAAAATAGCTTTAATATATTTTGAAAACCTTTTGTAAGAAGTAAAAAACATAAAGAAATTGCCCTTAATAGCATTGGTCAATTTAACAGACTCAAACATAAAGGACTCTGCAACACGCACACGTAAGATCAATAAAAAGAAACCTAATCCGCCTCCAATTTTATAACATAACCTCCAATCCTGTGTATACTTAAATGTAAAATAAGCAAAGACAGCGCCAGACAAACCAATCCCTGCCACCATAGAAGTACCAAGCCCTCTTTTATTTTTTGGTAACATTTCGGACACCAAGGTAATCCCTGCTCCTAATTCTCCTGCAAGACCAATACCACCAATGAATCTACAATAAGCATACTGGTCAACTGTTTGTACATAGCCCGTAATGATATTCGCCACAGAATATAAAAGGATGGAACCAAATAATACTTTTAGTCTGCCTAATTTATCTCCAACCACACCCCACAAAATACCTCCAATTAATAATCCTGACATTTGCCAGTTAATGATATGCGCGCTATCTACAAGGATGGTTTCTAGTGAAGACCCCACTGCGAGCACACTTGGTTGACGAACAATAGTGAATAATAGTAAATCGTACACATCAACAAAATAGCCCAATGCAGCTACAAATACAGGCAAAGAAAAAAGTCCAATTTGCTTATTGTTCATGCAAGAAAATTTAGTACTTACGCATTTTTAGTACGATGTGAAATCAAATTAATGATGATTGGAAGTGTAGTGATACCAACAATGCCCAACACAATCACTTCTAAGTGATTTTTCAAATCAAAATTAAAACGAGTTAAAATCCATGATTGTAAAAAATAACCGGCACATAACATACTTCCCACCCATGCTAAACAACCAATAATATTAAAATACATGAACTTGGATTTATCCATTTTTACAATGCCCGCAACAATCGGTCCAAAAGTTCTGATAATAGGAATGAATCTTGCGATCACAATGGCACGTCCTCCATGTTTTGCATAAAAAGCTTCGGCTTGCACTAAATATTTTTTCTTAAAAAATAGATTCTCCTTCCAATCAAACATCGCAGGCCCAACTTTATTCCCAAAAATATATCCAACATAATTACCAAGAATACCCGCTGTAGAGATCAATATAAATAGAATCAATAAATTGATCCATTGATTATTTGAAGCATAAATTTCTGCAGCCAACGGTGCACAATAAATACCTGCTACAAACAATAAACTATCTCCCGGCAAAAAGAAGCCAGCAAACAATCCAGTCTCTGCAAAAACCACTAGTAAAAGAAGCCATAATCCACCATGCTCAATATAAAATTGAGGCTGTAACAACTGACTCCAATGAAAAGCTTCTAATAATGTGATCATACTAGATGTTATAAATTTAAACTTCTTGTGATTCTGTTAATTCCCCTTCCCATTTACTCACTGCAGTGGTTGCCAAACTATTACCCAATACATTGGTTGCAGAACGGAACATATCGCAGAAATGATCAATAGGTAATATCAATGCAATCCCTTCTGGAGGAATATTGAACATCGCGCAAGTTGCTGTAACAACCACCAATGAAGCCCTTGGTACACCAGCTATCCCCTTGCTCGTTAACATCAATACCACCAACATGGTTAATTGCGTTCCAACATCTAAATGAATACCGTATGCTTGCGCTATAGCCATACTCGCAAACGTCATATACATCATACTACCATCTAAGTTGAAGGAATATCCGAGTGGTAAAATGAATGAGACGATTTTATCCTTACATCCAAAACGCTCCAATTCTTCGGTTAATTTTGGAAAAACAGCTTCACTACTTGTTGTACTAAATGCAATCACCAATGGTGTGGTGATATGTTTTAACAAGGAAGGCACACGATTTTTTAAAATCAAATAGCCGACCCCTAATAACACAATCCATAAAGTCCCTATTCCTACCAAGAAATACAATAAATATTTACCATAAAATAAAAATATGGTTAGGCCCTTTGTTGCGATCACTGCAGCAATGGCACCAAAAACACCTAAAGGTGCAAAGTTCATCACATAGCCTACCATTTTCAAAATGATATGCGCGACCGTATCCAATGCTTTGATAAATCCTTTTGCAGGCTCTCCAATGGCGGCAGCAGCTACACCAAAAAAGATACTAAAGATCACAATTTGTAAAATTTCATTGGTGGCCATGGCTTCGAACATGCTCTTTGGAAATACATGCTCCACAAAATTGATCACACTAAAAGACTGCGTCTTACCCATCAAATCTTTCACACCAGAATTATCCCCTACAGTCAAATCCAATCCTTCGCCTGGCTTTAAAATATTCACCAAGACTAAGCCAATCAATAAACTTATTAAAGAGGCAGACAAAAACCAAAGTAAGGCCTTGCCACCAACTCTTCCAACTGTTTTAAGATCTCCCAATTTAGCAATCCCCACCACCAATGTAGTAAACACCAATGGTGCAATAATCATTTGTACCAATCTTAAAAAGATGGTGGTCAATAGCTTGATGTTTTTAGCAAAAGCATCGATGGTTGCCTGGTCCTTACTTTCATGAATAAAGTAGCCCAAAATGGCACCTGCCACCATGGCGATGACAATGTATACGGTTAGTTTGTTCGATTTTTTCATAGGTTGCTTAGTGCTGCAATATACCACATAAGTTCTAAAAAAATAGACGTCTACAAAATTTGAGTTTGCCCCTTTTTTTTACCAAAAACAGCTCCATTATTGCGAAAAAAATGCTACTTTTCAACTTAAATAGAAACCAATTATATTATGAGTTTATTTAGAAAGAAAGATTTGGCTGCAATGTTGGCTCAATCTGATGACGGAGGCAAGGGATTAAAAAGAACCCTTGGCGCAGGTAATTTAATTGCCTTAGGTATTGGTGCCATTATCGGTGCTGGTTTATTTGTAAGAACAGCTGCTGCAGCTGGTCAAGCAGCCGGACCCGCAGTTACAATTTCATTTATCATTGCTGCTGTTGGTTGTGCTTTTGCTGGCTTATGTTATGCAGAATTTGCAGCGATGATCCCTATTGCAGGAAGTGCTTATGCTTATTCTTATGTAACTATGGGTGAATTAGTTGCTTGGATTATCGGCTGGGCTTTAATTATGGAATATGCTTTAGGAGCTGCAACAGTTTCTATCGCTTGGAGTGAATACCTCAATAAGCTGACAGGAGGCGCTATCCCTTATGAATGGAGCCATAGTCCTTTTGAAAGCTTCACAGATAGCATGGGTGTTGCACACTCTGGTATCATGAATGCCCCTGCTTTAATTATTCTTTTGGCTTTAACTTTATTATTGATCAAAGGTTCTCAAGAATCTGCTATTGTAAATGCAATCATTGTATTTATTAAAGTGGCGATTGTAATCATATTCATTGCTGTAGGATGGCAATTTATTAAGCCTGAGAATCACACTCCATATATGATTCCTGCTGGGCAAGCTGCTGTGACAGATAGTGCAGGTAAAGTGATTGCAGATTATTCTGGTGCATTTAAACATGGTTGGGGTGGTGTACTCGGTGGCGCTGCCATTGTATTCTTTGCCTTCATTGGTTTTGATGCTGTTTCAACTGCTGCACAAGAAGCTAAGAATCCTAAAAGAGACATGCCAATTGGTATCTTAGGGTCTTTAGTGGTTTGTACCATTCTTTATATCTTATTTGGCCACGTGTTAACAGGTGTTGCACCTTGGACGGATTTTGTTGATCCAGAAAAAGGAAGAGAAGCATCTGTAGCTTATGCCATTTCAACTTATATGACGGGATATGGCTGGTTAGCCACAGCGGTAACTGTGGCGATTTTAGCAGGTTTCTCATCTGTTATCTTAGTGATGTTAATGGGACAAAGTCGTATTTTTTATTCTATGAGTAAAGATGGTTTATTGCCAAAAGCATTTGGCGATTTACACCCTAAAGCATTTGGCGATTTACACCCTAAATACCAAACACCGTATAAATCAAATTGGATCCTATTTGTATTTGTAGGTCTATTTGCTGCTTTCGTTCCAGGAAGTGTTGCAGGTGATTTGACAAGTTTTGGAACCCTATTCGCTTTCGTATTAGTTAGCTTAGGTATCTGGATCTTAAGACGTAAATCACCAGAAATGGAGCGTCCATTCAAAACGCCTTTGGTGCCATTGGTGCCTATCTTAGGTGCTGTTATTTGTTTGGCAATGATTTTTGCGCTGGACATGCAAACCCTTAAAGTAGCCTTTATTTGGATGATTCTAGGTTTATTTGTGTATTTCTTATATAGTAAGAAGACAAGTAAATTGAATAACTAATCTCAATTATACTTAAATTAAAATAGTCCCGATTTTCGGGGCTATTTTTTTTGTATTATTTTTACAGACTTAAAAGAACAATTATGGGAAGAATATTTGAAGTAAGAAAGGCGACCATGTTTAAACGCTTTGATCGAATGGCAAAGCAGTTTACCCGCATTGGTAAAGAAATTGTCATTGCCGTAAAAGCGAGTGGTCCTAACCCAGACGATAACCCTGCTTTAAGAAGATGTTATCAGAATGCACGAAGCGTAGGTATGCCTAAAGACCGAGTTGAAGCGGCTATTAAAAGAGCCATGGGAAAAGATACTTCTAACTATGAAGAAATTTTATACGAAGGCTATGCACCACATGGTGTTGCAATATTAGTAGAAACAGCAACCGACAACCATGTAAGAACTGTTGCCAATGTAAAGAGTCATTTTAATAAAGGAAATGGTTCCATGGGAAATAGCGGAAGCGTAAGTTTTCAATTTAAAAAAATGGGCGTATTTAAATTGAACCCAGAGGGATTGGTGATGGATGATTTGGAATTAGAATTAATTGACCATGGCTTAGATGAGTTAGGCGAAAGCAATGACGATAATGGAAATCCAATTATTGTTTTAAGATGTGCGTTTACTGATTTTGGAAGCTTACAAAAAGCGTTAGAAGAAAAAAATATAACTCCTATCTCTTCGGAACTAGAGTGGATCCCAAGTACCACTGTACCTGTGACAGATGAACAAGCAGAAGATATTAGTAAATTAATTGAAAGACTAGAGGAAGACGAAGACGTGAATAAGGTATTTCACAATATGGGATAAATTCAACGACTACGAAAACTACAATCACTATATTATGTTTCATTTTTGCGCAGTCTATTGCTGCGCAAAAATTGAACGTAAAAAATGCAAAGGAATATTGGAAAACCGAAAAGAAAACGCCCATTCTAGTGAGCGCTATTCCAAATCGAACTTATATCATACAAAATAAAGTTGCACCCAATTATTACACCACACAAACAGGATTTTTCTGCAATCAAGAAAGAGCATTGGAAAAGAAAACTAAAATTCCATTAAGAGTTAGATTAGGCTCTTTGAGTTATACGGAACAACTAGAAGGCTATTAATCAAAAATTTTATTCAGCAATCATTTCTTTTACCACCTGAATCACCTCTTCTGTATTTGGTTTAGAGAAATAATCTCCATCACTTGCATAGGCTGGACGATGTGCTTTTGCAGATAGAGTTCTAGCACTTGCATCTAGCCATTTATATCCACCCTGTATTTCGATCACCTGTTGATACATATATGCTGTAGCGCCTCCAGGCACATCTTCGTCAACAAATAAAATTCGATTGGTTTTTTTAAGGGATGCAACTATTTGATGATTGATATCAAATGGTAAAAGCGTTTGAACGTCTATGACTTCGCAATCTATACCCAATGCTGCTAAACGTATCGCTGCATCTTCTACAATTCTTAATGTAGAACCATAAGACACAATGGTGATGTCTTCACCAGCTCTTACGATTTCTGGCATTCCTAATGGAACAGTGAATTCGTTGATATTAGATGGCACTGATTCCTTTAATCGATAGCCATTTAAGCACTCTATCAATAATGCAGGATCGTTCCCTTGTAATAACGTATTGTACATACCCACTGCTTGCACCATGTTTCTTGGAACACAAACAAACATACCTCTTAAAGCATGAACAATCATGCCCATCGGTGAACCACTATGGAATATCCCTTCTAATCTGTGTCCTCTAGTTCTAATAATTACTGGACTACTTTGTCTTCCCACAGATCTGTAATGTAAAGTTGCAACGTCATCGCTTAAGGTCTGTATACCAAACATTAAATAATCTAAGTATTGAATTTCTGCAATTGGTCTCAAGCCCCTCATAGCTAAACCATGTGCTTGCCCCATGATGGTTTGCTCTCTAATGCCAGTATCAAAAATTCGATTAACACCATATTTGGCTTGCAATCCAGCAAAGCCTTGATTCACGTCTCCAATATTTCCTAAGTCTTCGCCAAAAGCTAGTACTTTAGGATTATTTGCAAATAAGTGATCGAAATATTGATTCAATACTTCATAGCCATTTAATTGCTTTGGATTTGCATCCATCACCGCAGGAACTACCGGTACATTCAATGCACTCTTTGGTCCCTCGTTGTATAAATACTTGCTATAATAAGGTGCTTGTTCATTATAATAATCCGCCAATAATTGACTAATTGCTTTTGCATTAGGATGCGATGGCATCTGCTCCAAAACGATATTTAAAATTCTGAATAGTTCTCTTTTTAATGGCTCTTTGTTAGCAACCAATTCTTGCATCATGCGATACAGAGGTGCATCTTCTGCTAATCCATCAAATACCAAATCAGCTGCTGCCTGTATTTTTGATTTAATTGGATTAATATATTGATCCCATGCTGCTTGCTTTAAATCTCTCACGTCTTTTTTTACTTCTGCCTCTAATTGGTCTAGTGACTCAGCAGTAGCCAGTTCATTCAAGATCAACCAAGCGCGCATTTGTTTATTACAATCCCAGTTTCTTTCCCACTCTAATCTTTCCGCAGATTTATACCTTTCGTGGCTTCCGCTTGTGGAGTGGCCTTGAGGTTGTGTGACTTCTTTCACATGAAATACAACAGGTGTATGGGTTGCACGCGTATAAGCAATTCCTTCTTCAAAAGTTTCGCAAAGTGCAGCATAATCCCATCCGTTTACTGTAAATATTTTAATACCATTGGTACCTGGTTTTTTTTCAAATCCAGCCAAAACTTCTGATATAGATCCTTTAGTTGTTTGTAATTCTGTTGGAACAGAAATACCATAGCCATCGTCATATACAATCACTGCCAATGGAACTTGTAATACACCTGCTGCATTGATGGTTTCCCAAAAATGACCTTCAGATGTACTCGCATCACCGATGGTACAAAAACAAACTTCATTCCCTTCATTGGTTAATCCAGCAAATGCAGGATCTGGATTTGCATTTCTAAAAAATCTAGAGCCAAGGGCTAAACCAAGACCTCTCACCATTTGTCCTGCAGTAGGTGCAATATCTGAAGATATATTAAAGCTATCTACCAATGGTAACCAATCTCCCTGCTCGTTCACAAAAGGAGTACTAAAATGCGAGTTCATGTTTCGACCCCCACTATATGGATCATTTTCAACGTCTGCGTATAGTTGTGCGAAATAATCAACCACATTAGATGTGCCTAATGCAAACATCAATGTTTGATCACGATAATAACCACTTCTAAAATCACCTTTTTGAAAAAATTTTGCAAGTGCAACCTGAGCGATTTCTTTACCATCGCCGAATATGCCAAACTTGGCCTTCCCTGTCAATACTTCACGTCGACCCAACAAACTCACTTCTCTACTTGCAAGCGCAGTTCGGTAGTCCTCTAAAACAGTTTTTCGAAATGCTTCGAACGAGAGCATGTCCTGATTAGATACAGCTTCTAAGTTGGATTCCATGCAGCAAAAATAGGGGTCAAAATGCAATAAAAATCAAGAAAGAGATAAAATCAGGTAATTATCGAAATTTCAATAATTTAGAGCAATATTTGACGGTCAGGGCTTCAATTTTGATACTTTAGTTCGACCAATTACCCATTTAAATGAATATACCAATGAAGTACATTTTTACACTCAGTTTTTCACTTGTCGCATTATTTTGTTCAGCTCAATCTGGTATTAAATTTGACAAAGCTGCACATAATTTTGGGAAGCTTACTAAGGGGGTTCATAAGTCTGTGATCTTCACTTATACCAATACCGATGCAAGACCAGCAGTGATCGAATTTGCCAATGCAGAATGTGGTTGTACCCAACCTGAATACGATCAGAAGCCAATTCTAAAAGGACAGAAAGGAAGTATTAAAGTCACCTACACCGCACCTGCTGTTGGGGCATTCAGAAAAAAAGTAAATGTAAAATTTGCTGGACAAAAATTACCAACAGAATTAACCATTGAAGGTGAAGTGGTTCAGAAATAAATATTTGCAATAAATATCAATCACAAGTAGAAAGATTTTCAATGCTATTGAATGGATTACAAAAAAATGCCCTCCGAAATTGGAGGGCATTTTATCTTAAAGGCGTTGATCAATTAGTCAACATCCCAGAAAATTTTAGTAGCTAATACATCAATTGTTCCTTGCGCTTTTACATTCTCACCATTAGAACCTAATTCAGTTCCAGGGTAGAATAAACGTGTAGGACGAGTTGAAGCAGAACCAACATAGTTGATAGACTGAGGCGTTACTGGGAAACCAGATTTACGATACTCAGACCATGCTTCTAAACCATTGAAGTTTGCAAGGGCTAACCATTTTTGGTAAGCAATCGCATTCAATTTATTTGTAGATGCAGCAAAATCAACTAAATCAACACCACTCGCTAATAAACGAGCTGCATCAGATGAAGCCGCTCCTAATGCTCTGTATGACTCAGTCACACCAGCTTTAAAATAGGATTCTGCAGTACCAGTTAATGTAACACTAGCACCATAGCGTTGTTTAGCTTCAGCTAAGTTCAATTGAACTTCTGCAGCAGTTAATAATATCATTGGTTTGTTGTACACACCTCTCACCAATACAGATGGACCAGGGGCAGATGTAACCGCAGGTAAATAACCAGAGCTAGAACCAAATGGCACACCAACATAGTTGTCAGCAATTTCTGGCTTAGTGCTCACACCTGGGTTAGCACTGTTCTCATTTCCAATTGCATAAGCAATACGCTTCATACGAGTTGTATCACCTGTAGACTTTAATGTATTGATCAAGAAAGCAGTGTTTCTTGGCCAGTTATTAAAAGCTCTTCTAGCATTGGTCTCGCTATAACCATAAGTGTCATAGAAAGGATTGATCTGACCTGCAGATGGATTGTAACCTGGGTTAACACCTACATCTGCTCCAGTAATAAATCCAGAACCTTCTGCAACAATCTTATTGATTTCGGCAGTGATGTATGCATCTCTACCAGACACTTTTGCTTGACGCATTAAAATACGCAATTTTAAAGAGTTGGCAAATTTGATCCAGCTTGTAGTGTTTCCTTTGAATATAAAGTCAGAACCTGCTACAGAACTAGCGAATGCGTTTGCTTTCAAATCTTTAATACCATCGTCCAATAAAGTAATCAAACCTTCGTAGACTGTTTTTTGGTCATCAAATTTTGGTGCCAAAGCGCCTACTCCTTTTAATGCATCAGAGAAAGGAATGTTACCGTATAAGTCTACTAATTTTTGGAAATTAAATGCTTTCATCACTTTAGCTGGACCTTTTAAATAGTCTTGGCTATTTGCTGTTGCATTATTTATTACATATTGATAATCATTTAGGTTATCATATGTATTATCCCAATAGTTGAAATCACCGTTGGTGAAATTGTAAGCGAACAAAGTTGTACTAATGATGTAACCATTAGACTGAGTCCATTGACCAGCCCAAACCATTCCAGTTTCATTAGGTGAAACCATGTTGGCTGCACTAGTATTCAAAGCGTTCGCAAAAACGTACGCAGGCGTTGCAGTAGGTAAAGAGTTAGGGTTGGTATTGACATCTAAAAAGTCTTTTTTACAACCTGTTCCCACAATGACCAAAAACGCGGCGATATATATTTTGTAAAGTTTCATATATGTTGTTTTAGTTATTGTTGATTAAAAAACAAAGTTTACGTTGAAACCATATTGACGAACAGGAGGTGTTTGCAATGTATTGCTAATACCTAATCCGTTACCACTTGTGTAACTGAATTCTGGGTCAGTAAATTGGTTTTTCTTGTCTACAATTGTAAATAAGTTTCTTCCGTAAAGTGCTACATTAGCGCCACTGAAGATCTTAGATTTTTTTACCAAACTAGCTGGTATAGTGTAAGACAAGTTCAAGTCTCTTAATTTGATGAACCATCCTGGTGTAACAAAGTTTTCTGCAATTTGACGATAGTTGTTTACCCAAAGTGCATACTCTGGTTCACGAACATAAACGCTATTGTTTTTTACTTCTGCTCCAGTAGATGGATCAATATAATAAGAATTAGGATAGATATGTTCTGTTCTGTTTGAAGTCCAAGCACCTGATCCAGTGAATGTCATTTGACGACCTAAGTCAGAGTAAATAACATTACCACCACGGTATTCAAAGTTGAACGATAAACGGAAATCACTATATGTGACAGAAGATCCTAAACCTACCATATGGCGAGGTAAAGTACTTCCACGCTCAGTTAAAGCAGTATTCTGAATTGGGTAACCAGTTGTAGGACTTACTCTTCTTGCGCCAGAACCATCTGTTGCATAATAATAACCAGTTGTTTTCAATACCGGGAAACGTTGACCTAAGATTACGTTTGTTGTAGCATAGCTATAACCACCATAAGCAAATTGAGTAATACCAGGATATAAAGTTTCAACTTTGTTGTCGTTGTATGAATACTTGATATTTACATCCCATTTGATTTTAGTATCACGTAATAATTGAACTTTTAAATCTGCTTCATAACCAAAGTTTTTAACTTCACCAACGTTGATTAACAAGTTAGAGAAACCAGTTGAGTTAGGTACTTTTACAGTTAACACCTGACCCACTGAACTTTGATCATACAATGAAACATCTAAATTCACTCTATTCTTGAACATAGATAACTCAGCACCAAGTTCCAATGCAGTTACAAACTCAGGCTTTAAATTAGCATCTGGTAAAGTATTACCAACTGATAAACCTACGTTGTTTCCATAAGGGAAGTTTGCACCATTTGTATAAGCCAAATCTAAACCATACAAAGGAATATTATCGTTACCATTCTTATTATAAGAGGTACGTAATTTAGCATAGTTCAACACATTGCTCTTTAATGCAGGGAAGGCGTCTGTTACGATAAATGACAACGCAGCTCCATAATACAAGTAAGAGTATTGATTAGCAGCTCTTGTTTGTTTAAAGAAACGAGAAGTTGCATCATAACGAGCTGTTAAGTTTAAGTTCAAATATTCCATATTCTTTAAGTTGGTATTCAAATCCGCATAGTAACCAAACTTTCGCTCAGTTGTATTCGATTCACCACCACCTAAATTACCTTGTCTATTTGAAACGTTGTAAACATTATCCACTACGATTGAACTAGAAGACACGTTAATTGATTTAGTATAACGTTGGTAGATGCTATAACCTAAAGTCAATTTGTTTTCTACATTCGCAAAATCTTTTTTGATTCGCGCTTGGAATTCATTGTTCACAACATTCTCAGTAGAAGAATAATCAGATACAGATCCTAACACGTTAGAAATGGCACGATAAATACCTGGGTAGTCATCATCATGTCCCCACTCCGCAGGAATGTATGCTTCGTTTCTTGCCCAGTCAGAGTAAGTGAACTTCTCTACGGTATTTTTACCAGTACGAGAGTTGTTCATAATACCTAATCTATTATACAATTGCATCCAAGGAAGTACTTTATAATTTAGATCAAAGCTACCAGAGAAGTTAGCGTCTTTGTATCTTAAACGGTTGATATCCTTATTGAAATAAGGGTTATTATAATAGTCATTATAGTAACCATTTGGATTCGCAAACTTATTTGTTCTCCAATCTCTCATGGTAGTTAAATCCACCCATGATGCAGTGTTAATGATATCATTTTGGAAATCAGAACCAGTTCTGTCATAAGCAATCTGAGTGTATGCAGCATTAAAAGTAGTAGATAAATTACCGTACTCTTTCGTAGACTTCACACGAACACCAGTTCTATCACTGATATCACCAGGAACGATTCCATTGATTTTTTGATTTTCAACAGACAAATAATAACTACTTGTTTCATCTCCACCTTGGAAACTAGCTTGGTTATTTGTAGAAACACCAATGTCAAAACTTCTTCTACGAACATTTTCAACATCAGAGTAAGGAATTACTAAACTACTGCCGTCTTCTAATACACGACCAGCAATACGCTTGCTGCCATCATATTTATCACCATATTGTTGGTTCTCATATGGACGCCAGTTTAACTTTGCACGATTTGCAGCACTTGGATCATATCCAGCAGAACCAAAATTAATTGGATAGTACTGAGATCCAGAACCATATTCATTTTGGAAAGCAGGCAAGAAGCTGATTTCTTCAAAGTTGGTTGAATTAGAATACTGCACTTTTAATTTACCTTTTGAACCTTGTTTAGTTGTAATTACCAAAGCACCATTCACACCTGCAGAACCATACAAGGTTGCTGCTTGTCCACCTTTTAAGATAGAAACGTTATCTACATCATTTGGGTTAATTGTTGCTAAAGCTGTTGCAGTAGTTTGCATACCATCAATTACAACTAAAGCTTCGTTATTACCAGTTAAAGAACGGTAACCACGTAATACCACTTTTACAGCAGGATCAACGCTATTGTTTACAGTGTAGACTGCTAAACCAGAAACCTTACCAGCAAGGGCTTGCGTTAACTGAGGAGAGCGTCCTACATTAATTTCATCGTTAGATACTTTTGAGTAAGCGTAACCAATTTCTTTGGATTTCTTACGAATACCTTGTGCGGTAACCACTACATTTTCAAGATCTTCAACTTGGCGTGTCAAAACGACGTCTATAGTTGCACCACTTGCTTTCACTTCTGAAGAAGCGAATCCGGTTGCACTAACTACTAAACTTGCGTTTGGAGCTGCACTAATCTTGAAGTTACCTTTTTCGTCAGCTACTACAGCTGAAGTTTGACCCTTTACTTTAACTGATGCGTAAGCTACTGCAGCGCCTTTTTCATCCTTTACCGTACCGGTTACTGGACGAACTTGGGCATTAGCAACAGCCAATACAAATACAGCTAAGAAGAGCGAGAATAGAATTTTCTTCATATGCTTTTTGTTTTACTTAAGCCTTCAAGTTATAAAAAAAATTTAAACATAGTTAACAATAACTTAACAAAAAGGATAGTTTCCATATATTTTGTTATACAAAATGGTATTAAAATGCATCATAAAGTAATACACATTATAAATATTTTATATTTTTATAAAAATAATT
>RFSD01000036.1 GCA_009924165.1 Chitinophagia bacterium
TAATTAATTTAGGCTTATGTGTTCTTGCTTGACTTTCTAACATCTCGTAATCAATCAATCCAGTTTCTTTTACCACACCATAAAAATGCGGGGTATAGGTTTTGCCAGAAAAGTTCACAGCACTACCATGTGTTAAGTGACCACCCATGCTTAAATCTAATCCAAGGATGGCATCTCCTGGTTGTAAAATAGCCAACATGACTGCGGCATTGGCTTGCGCACCACTATGTGGTTGCACATTGGCATATTCTAATCCAAATATTTCTTTTAAACGATCTATTGCTAATTGTTCTGTTTTATCTACTATTTCACAACCACCATAATACCTTTTCCCAGGGTACCCTTCGGCGTATTTATTGGTCATTACGCCACCCATTGCTTGCATCACTTGTAAGCTTGTAAAGTTCTCAGATGCAATTAGTTCTATCCCACGTCTTTGACGCGCTAATTCTTGATTGATGATGTCGAAAACAAGGGTATCTCTTTTCATAAGAATGCATTTATAAGGGTCAAAATTAATTCATTCCATAGGCCGCTCCAAAGCTTTCTAACAAGAGTTTTTGATTGAATATCCACATTTGTTTAGTGTTTTATATTATTCCTATCTTTGATGCGATCAAAAGGCATTAAATAGGCGTTTTTTACTATTTTTAGCCTCCCCTAAACAATAACTAAATGAAGGCGATTATACCGGTTGCAGGCGCAGGAGCAAAACTAAGACCACATACCTATACACAGCCTAAGGCATTGATACCTATTGCGGGTAAAACTATTTTAAGCTTTATTGTAGATCAATTAAAAGCCGAAGGGATTAATGAATTCATTTTTGTAGTGGGCTACTTGGGTGAGAAAATTCAAAATTATGTAGAGCAAACCTACCCAAATTTGAAAACCCATTTTGTGTATCAGAACGATCGTCAAGGGACCGCACATGCAATACAATTAGCACAAGATATCGTAGATGGTGATGAAGTTTTTATTGCATTAGGTGATACAATTTGTGAATATGATATTAAAGAAGTGCTTGAAAGTCCAACGAGTATGTTGGGTGTTCAAAAAGTAGATGATCCTAGACAATTTGGTGTGGCAGAGATGAATGAGGATGGCATGATTGAGCATGTGGTAGAAAAACCATCTATACCAAAAAGTAATCACGCATTGGTTGGATTGTATAAAATTAAAGAGTCTACTATTTTATTTGATTGCTTTCAGCAATTGGTGAATGACAATATCAAATCTAATGGTGAATATAATTTAACGGATGCATTGGATTGTATGATCAAAAAAGGTGTGGCTTTTAAATCCTTTAAAGTAAAAAACTGGTTTGATTGTGGTAAAAAAGAAACTTTGCTAGAAACCAATGCCATGTTGCTTAAGAAGTCTGGAGGCTATTCGATCAATCCCGAATTATATACCAATAGCATTATCATTGCACCAGTTAGTATTGCAGATGGATGTATCATAGAGAATTCCATCATTGGCCCGCATGTTACAATTGGTAATAACACCACTATCAGAAGTTCGATTGTGAAAGATAGCATCATTGGTTCCTATACTGCATTGGATGAAGTGGTATTAGACAATTCATTGATCGGTAGTGATGCTGCAGTGAAGGGCATGAGTCGTACATTAAATATTGGCGACAACACTGAAATTGACTTTGGATAAATTTAAAATCTAATTCAAATCAATTCTTCAAAGATCAATTTCATTTCATTCAATTCAGATTATTTCTGCAAATACATTGAATTTGCTTGTGCTGTACAAGTGATCACTAAATCATTGATACAAACATGTGCCGGGGTGTTAGCAACATACCAAACAGTATCTGCAATATCTTCTGCCATCAAAGGTGTGTAACCTAAATAAACTGCCTTTGCTTTTTCTGCATCTCCTTTAAATCGAACCACAGAAAACTCTGTATCTGCTGCGCCTGGATGGATGGCGGTTACTTTTATTTGATAAGGTAGTAAGTCGATTCTTTGTGCTTTACTAATGGCATCAACTGCATGCTTGGATGCACAGTATACATTCCCGTCTTTATACACTTCTTTACCAGCAGTGCTTCCAATATTGATGATATGTCCTTTTTCTTTGATGAGCATTGGTAAGACAGCTTTAGAAGCATATAATAAACCTTTCACATTGGTGTCGATCATGGTCTCCCAATCTTCTAAATTCGCGTTTTCAAATGAGTCTCTTCCTAACGCAAGTCCTGCATTGTTCACTAATATATTGATGGCTTGCCATTCGGTAGGCAAGTTTTGTAAATTGTCAAAAACTGCTTTTTTATCTTGCACATCAAAAATTAAACTCAATGTTTTGATACCATAGTTCGATTCGAGTGCTTTTGATAATTCCTCTAATTTTTCTTTTCTACGCGCAGTTAAAATCACATTCCAACCACCTGCTGCAAATTTTGTGGCAATCGCTTTTCCGAATCCTGAACTTGCTCCTGTAACTAAAATAATTTTTGACATAATCTATATTTTTTGGCTTAGCAATTTTCACTAAGTAGATTGAATACATTGATGAATAAATTCGTTCACTTGATCGGTTGCTTCGAACATGCCCATATGGCCTACATTTTCTAGCACCAAACTGTTAGATGAAGGTAGCAATTTAATTTGTTCTAAGCTGTCTTGAATTGTTACTGCAAGGTCGGAATCGCCTACAATCATCCAAACTGGCATATTAGATTGTTGCAATAAATGGGTCATTGCTTTTCGGTTGCGCATGGCAAATACATATTGTATCATGGCTTCTTGACTGGTGCCTAATCCGCCATCAATGACGTCCTGAATTGTTCCAGGATTTGTTTTTTTAAATGCATCCCCAAATAAATTAGGTGTAGCAGTTTCAAGGTATTTAGAGACACCCCATTCTTGAATAAATTCTGCTACTTTCATTCTACTCATTTTTTTTGCTTCGTTATCCTCATAAGTAGTAGAATGCAATAATAGTAAACCTTGCACATGGTTGATATAATAATCTGCAAAAGACAATCCAATATAGCCACCCATACTATGCCCGACAATAAAATATTGTTCAATACCTAAATGATGCATTAATTCATGTAGTATTTCCACATACATGCGAATACTTGGCGCTTGGCTATGATGTATTGCAAGTGGTTTGCAATGTACGCCTGGTAGATTAGGTGCAATGATTCTATAATGTGCAGAAAGGAATTCAATTTGATTTTTCCATACACTATGGTCTTCGCCAAATCCATGAATGAGTATGATAGTTTGCCTGCCCTTGCCCTCGTCAAAATAAGCAAGCTCGTCTATCCCGTAATTGTAAAGATGCTTTTTTAGATTAATTGAATTTTGCATCTACACCTCTTTTAATCAAACGGTAATTCAATACTAAAGAAAGCCCCATTAAATGGACCAATAACAATCCACCTAGTCCAAAAATAAATAGTAAAATAATATCAAAAAATTTAGCGGCGATTATGGCCCATCTTGCATTCCATTTGCCAACAAATAAATAAACAAATATCAATCCCACTATATAAAAAATTGGATCGGTCGGTTTTGATGCTGTTGTTTTTGTGAAGTCATAATTTTGAGTTGTAGCAATATGACCTGGTTGTGTTGCTAGTTGATCAAATAATAAATCTGGTAAGAAGCCCGCCTGTAAAGCAGTTGGTGCTTGGTCAGATACGGCACCTAATAATACATCAATACCCAATCCAATCCAAGGAATGCCTTGTTGATATGGGGCTTCTACCACATGGGTTCTAAAGCTTTTGATTTTGGATGGAGGTACTTGAGTGGTCGCAAATTGGTAATAGCCATCTTTTACTCTTGTGGTACAATTGTCTGTAATGAAATTGTATAAGTAATAACGATTATTGCCTTCTAAATTTTTTTGCAATGCATTTTGCCATTTTATTTTTTCTGCATCAGACAATATGAGTACCTGTTCTTTGATCGATCTACCAAAATATTGGTATTCTAAAATAAAATTTTGAAAGTTATCTGTAGATAAAAAATAATTCAAATTGCCCTTGACAAATTCAGCTAAAAAATTAGGCGTATTAAAATCGAAAGTCCCAAAATTGTAAACAATATCTGTTTGCTTAGCTGAATCAATGATTCTTATTGCAGTATGTCCCCATGCTGTATAAACATCCTCGCCAGGTGCGCAAGTTAGAATACTGATTTGCAATGCAGCTTTGGCACTATCCTGAGCAATGATTTGATTGGATGTAAATAATCCGAACAATAACAATAGAGGAAGTAAACAAAGTTTACGCATTGCATTTATTTATTCGTGTAGACTTACTTTCTGCTATAGTTTGGAGATTCTTTAGTGATATCAATATCATGTGCATGGCTTTCTCTCATACCAGCGTTGGTGATTTGAACAAAAGTAGCTTTTTGCAAATCCTTTACTGTTTTTGCACCACAGTAGCCCATACCTGCTTTTAATCCACCTACAAATTGATAAACAATTTCACCTAATGTGCCTTTGTATGCAACACGACCTTCGATTCCTTCTGGTACAAACTTCTTAGCGTCTGCGCCATCTTGAAAATAACGATCTCCACTGCCTTGAGACATGGCGCCAATGCTACCCATGCCACGATATCCTTTGAATTTTCTGCCTTCGTAAATAATTGTTTCGCCAGGACTTTCTTCGGTACCCGCAAATATACTTCCCATCATCACGCAATTGGCACCAGCTGCTAATGCTTTTACCATATCGCCTGTATAACGAATACCGCCATCTGCAATCACCGGAATATTTTTTCCTTTGAGTGCTTTGGCTGCTTCCATGATTGCTGTTAACTGAGGTACACCTGCACCTGCTACAATTCTGGTGGTACAAATAGACCCTGGTCCAATTCCCACTTTCACGGCATCTGCACCAGCTGCTGCTAATGCCAATGCACCTTGTCCTGTTGCAATATTACCTGCAATCACAGGTAAGTTTTTAAAATTTTTCTTAATCAATTTTAATGCTTCAATCACCCCTTTGCTATGACCATGTGCACTATCTAATGAGACGATATCTACACCAACACTTTGTAAAGCTGCTGCACGATCCAATACATCTTTGGTAATACCTAAAGCAGCACCAACAAGTAAACGACCAATGCTATCTTTTGCTGCATTCGGGAATGCAGTGACTTGTAAAATATCTCTGTAAGTAATTAAGCCAATTAATTTTCCTTGCTTATTAACAACAGGTAATTTTTCGATTTTATATTGACGTAATATTTTTTCTGCTTTCTTCAAATCTGTTCCTTCTGGTGCAATGATTAAATTTTCTTTAGTCATCACTTCGCTTATTTTTCTTTTACGATCTGTTTCAAAACGTAAATCACGATTTGTAAGGATGCCCACTAATTTGTGGTTTTTGTCAACAATAGGTATTCCACCAATTTTATTGTCACGCATTAAATTCAATGCATCACCAATCGTTGCAGTGACTTCTAAAGTGATTGGATCTACAATCATCCCACTTTCACTACGTTTCACTTTACGCACTTGTTCAGCTTGGCGTTCGATAGACATGTTTTTGTGTAAAATACCAATGCCACCTTCTCTTGCAAGTGCAATCGCTAATTGCGCTTCGGTCACTGTATCCATAGCAGCAGACAATACTGGCACATGCAATTTGATATGCTTGGTCAATTGTGCGTGGATATTAACTTCAGAAGGGAGGACTTCGGAAAAGGCAGGCATCAGTAGTACATCATCAAATGTCAAGCCTTGTCCAAAAATGCGGGAGGTAGAATTTCTTGTTGCCATAGGCAAAGATAGGGCAAGCCCATATTTAGGCAAAATCCTTTTTTAGCGGATACTATAAAATGCGCCTCCATGCGGTTGGATAAGGCCGTTTAATTCGAGGGTCAACAAATGCGTGGAAAGCAATCCTATATTGATATTGAATAGATTAGCTAGTTGATCTTGGTGGATGGGGCTTTGTTTACTAATGACTTCTAAAATTTCTTTGCAAATAGGGCTTAGGTCAAAGGGCAGGGGCTTTTGGATGGGAATTTTACTATCAGAAAGGCCCCAGCCCAGATTTTCTAACAGTTGTGTAGGACTTTGATATAATTGTGCCGTATTGGACCGAACCAGTGCTAGGCAACCTGTACTTTTTTGGTCTGTAATTTTCCCTGGCACAGCGAAAACCTCTCTATCATAACCTCTTGCAAGCCCAGCTGTAATCATGCTTCCGCCCTTCACTTGCGATTCAATTACAATAGTGGCATCGGACATTCCCGCCACAATGCGATTGCGTTTTGGAAATTGATAGGGAAGTGGAGCAGTATCGCAGATATTTTCTGTAAGGATACCGCCACCAGTCTCGATCATTTTATTAGCTAAGCGTTGATGTTGTGCAGGGTAGATATCATCTAAACCTGTTGCAATCACGCCCCAATTGGGTATTTTTAATGCACAGGATTTTTCATGCACCATGCCGTCAATGCCCAATGCCAATCCACTTACCACTCCCAGATTTAAATGCTGAATACCCTCAAGTAATTCTTGAATCACTTTATCTGCATAAAGGGTATGATTGCGTGTCCCAACAATACTTATTAAATAAGGTAGGTTCCATTTTTTGGAGCCTTTGACAAACAGGATCGTCGGTGCGTCTTCACATTGAAACAAACGATTTGGATAAGTCGCGTTATTGATGCAAGTGGCTTCGATACCTAGTCTTTGCATAGTACTAAGTTCTTCGGCTGCTGCTTTTAAAGGCCATGCAGCCATCAAACTATCTATACATTTTAATTCAAGATCTACAAATGCTTTTCCATCTTGCTGGCAGGCATTGTAGATAGACATAGCAGATCCAAAAATTTGTATTATTTTTTTTCGCTCATATAGATTGATACCATGTATTTGTGAAAAAGCAATGTCATATAAAAGTGAATTATTCATTGCTTGAACATCCAACATATTATGATGTAGAATTCAAGTATAAATACGCAATTTAAATTCAAAAAAGCTTTTATTTTAAATTCAATTCGCTTTATGGATAAGCTTATATGAGCATGATTTTTACTTCAGCGTAATCGTAAAACTAGTCCTTCTGTTTTTAGCTCTACCCTCTGCTGTTTTGTTATCTGCGATTGGCATATTAGCGCCTAAGCCCTTGCGCTGTATACGATTAGGCGCAATGCCTTTTTGTTGCAAGTAATCTCCAATGGCGTTGGCTCTTCGTAGGGATAGTAAATTATTTTGTGCAGCAGTTCCTGTATTATCCGTGTGGCCTTCGATTAAGATCTCTGCGTTAGCTGTCGTTTTTAAATAGCGTACCAATGCATCCAACTCCACACTTGAAATAGCTTGTAAAATAGCAGCATTGGTTTCAAAGTAGACTTGGTTAAATGTTTTTGTATATATTTTTTCGATAGGCGTCAATGAAAAATCAAATCTTTTTCCGGCCATGGCTTTTACGCTATCTATTGGAAGGATGCTACTCAAATAATCATGACCAGGGCTATTGATTTTTAATCCTAAGCTATCAAAATAAGGGAGCGCTAATAAAAATTGTCCCGTACTGTCAATTTGCATTTCCATCATTGGATAACCAGAAGCTGGATCAACAATTTGCAATTCAGCAGCAATTGTTTTTTTTGTTTTCGCATCTACAATTTGACCTTTGATATACCAAGTTTTATAAGCCCTTGTATTTTCAGCTAAAGTAATTTTATAAATATCTAATTCGCCTCTACTATCTGATCTATCACTTGCGATATAAGCATTAGCGCCATTACTTGCTACAGCAATACTTCCTTCATTGTCATAGGTATTGATTGGATATCCAAGATTAACAGGTGTGGTCCAACTGCCATCAATCTTTTTTCTTGCTACATAAATATCAGATCCACCAAATCCTAAATGCCCATCACTTGAAAAATATAAACTCTGATTATCGGCGTGGATAAATGGTGTTTGGTCGTCTCCTTTTGTATTGATGGTTGGGCCTAGATTGATTGCTTCTTCCCAGTAACCTTTTTCATTTTTAAACGATACATAAATATCAATGCCACCATAGCCCTCAGGGCGATTACTCGCAAAATAAATGGAGTTGCCATCGGGGGCAATACTTGGGGCGCTATCCCAAAAATCACTATTGATTCTTTGACCTAAATTTTTTGGCTTTGACCATCCCCATGGACTGCGTTGGACTTTATAAATATCATATCGTCCATAGCCTTGTTCTGCATAATCTGCAGCATAGTATAAAGTTTGTAAATCAGCACTTAAACTCATGCTGCCTTTTTTTGCAGCAAAATTTAAAGTATCTGATAAAGGAATGGCAGCAGAAAATCCATGCACACCCATACTACTGGTATAAAAATCTTCTCGACTTATATTCAATCTGCGCATAAATAAAAACAAACTGTCTTGGATACTTATAATTGGGAAATATTCAGACGCGGGGGAGTTGATACTATCCCCCATATTTTGAATACTAATTTCGGGCGCGGTCTTTTGCGAGATAGCAAATTGACAAACTGCATACAAAGCATTTGCTTTTTCCTTTAAATAATTCGGTAAACTATTATTTTGAAAATAGGGTATCAATAATTCATAAGCAGCAGCATACCTTCCAAGACTAGCAAGTGCGACACCTTGTTTTACTAAAAAAGGCAAACTTGCAATGCTATCTCTTTTGATTATTTCATTAAAATAATCAATGGCTGATTGAAAGTTTTTTTGATCATGGTACAATTGAAATAAAGCAATAATAGGGTCAACATATTGACTGTCTTTGGATGCAGCAAGTTTAAATAATTGAATTGCTTTTTGGACATCATTTTTATTTAATGCACTTAATCCAGCTTCATAATTATCTGCTGCTTGTTTGGTTTGCCCAAATACAATGCTTGTAAAGCATAACATGCAACTTAACAAAAGCGGAAGCCATTTTCGATATTTGAATTGATAATGCATCTAGCATAAAGGTACTACAACTACTACAATGAATTAAGGAACCTGGATATACTTATGTAATTGTGCACTTAATTCCCAGCTTGGATTGGATTTAATATACTCAATCACAAGTGGTGTCATGGTGTCTGACTTTTCCCATTCTGGTTGAAGGTATTTTTTGCAATCAACAGAAACATCGTTCACAAAGGAATTGGCAAAAGCAAAATCGGAGTTATTGAATACCACAACTTTTAATTCGTTTGCAGCTTTAATAGCTTCTGGCAATGCTGCTTTGAATTTCTTTGGAGACAAACAAACCCAATCCCAGGATCCACTCATAGGGCTAGATCCAGAAGTTTCGATATGTGTCTGAAATCCTGCAGCTTTAAGTGCAGTTGTTAAAGGATCTAATTGGTGTAACAAAGGTTCGCCTCCTGTTACAATCGCAATTCGACTTGGATGTGCAGCTGCAGCCGCTACAATTTCCTCAATAGTTAAAACAGGGTGTTTGCTTGCATCCCAACTGTCTTTTACATCACACCAAACGCATCCCACATCACATCCGGCTAAGCGAATAAAAAATGCAGCTTTGCCCTGATGATAGCCCTCACCTTGTAAAGAATAAAAAAGTTCCATTACTGGATAAGACTGCAAGTTGCTCAATGTATTTTATTTAAATGATTTATAAACCTTGGTAGGCTTTCATTGTATTTTTTAATAATCCCGCGATGGTCATTAAGCCCACACCGCCTGGCACAGGCGTCACTGCCGAAGCTACAGTGATGGCAGATGCATAATTCACATCGCCCTTAATTCTAAAACCTTTTGCAGCAGTTGGATCTGTTACCCTTGTGATACCAACGTCAATAACGACTGCGCCTGGCTTGATCATGCTCGCATCTATAAAATCTGGCATACCAATAGCTACAACAAGTATGTCTGCTTTGGAACAGAGGTCAATAAGTTCTTCCTTAGGGGTATATCTATGACAACATGTAACAGTGCAATTACCTTGAGGATGGTCTGAACTTAATAAAATACTCATTGGTCTGCCCACTATATTACTACGACCAATCACTACAGCACGTTTTCCTTTTGTTTCAATTTTAAAATGCTCAAACATCAATAACACGCCATATGGTGTTGCAGGAATAAAAGTATTCAGTCCTTGAACCAATCTACCCACATTGGAAGGGTGAAAACCATCCACGTCTTTTTTAGGATCAATCGCTTCAATCACTTTTGCATCATCAATATGTTTAGGTAGTGGAAGCTGCACTAAAATACCATCTACATTTTCGTTTTGATTCAATGCTTCAATCTGCGCTAATAATTCAGCCTCGGTCACGGTCTCTTCGAAACGGAATAGGGAAGATCCAAAACCAGTCTCTTCGCAGTTTTTAACTTTACTTGCCACATAAGTTTCACTAGCACCGTTATTACCTACTAAAATTGCTGCTAAATGGGGCGTTCTTTTACCCGCTGCCTTTAGTGCATTGGTCTGTTCTAATAGGCTTGCTTTGACAGCCGCTGAGGCAATTTTTCCGTCTAGTACTAACATGGCGCAAATTTAGTTCTTTTTAAGATTCGTTCCCTCGTATCTTTGGACTCTTAATTTAGTTTATGGAACAAAACCCGAATCAACCATTAAATATCGAAATCAGTGAAGAAATTGCCGAAGGCACCTATGCCAACTTGGCGATTATTACGCATAGCAATGCAGAATTTGTAATTGATTTTGTGAATGTGATGCCAGGCACCCCTAAGAGCAAAGTAAAGTCTCGTGTGATTTTAACACCCATGCATGCCAAACGTTTTATGAAAGCCATGGTAGAAAATATCGAAAGATATGAAGCTGCGCATGGTCCTATTGGAGATATGGAGCAAATTGAGATCCCTATGAATTTTGGTGGTCCAACTGCACAGGCATAGTCGTTACCAATTGGGATGCTGTTCGGCATAACTGTAATAGCCCTCTGAACTGACTATTAAATGGTCAATTAATTTAATGTCAAAAAGTGCTGCGCCTTTTTTGATCTTTTCGGTCAAGTTATCATCCATCCTGCTGGGTTTTAATTGCCCACTTGGATGATTGTGGCAGATGATAAACCCTGTTGCACCGTGACTAATCACAAGTTTAAAAACAATTCTAGGATCTGCCACCGTACCTGTAATCCCTCCCTCACTTAACACTGCTTCATGTATGATTTTGTTGGCTTGATTTAATAAGAGCAACATAAATACTTCGCGTTGTTCGTGCTGCAATTTATTTTTTAAATGCATGGCCACATCACGACTATGGTGGATGGCGACTTGCTTATCTATTAAATCAATTCTTCTGGAACCCAGTTCTATAGCGGCTAAGATCCGAACTGCTTTGATCTTCCCAATCCCTTTAATTTTTAAATTCACGATATCCCGCACACTGTAATTAGCAAATTTTTTCAGGCTATTTTCTGCAGTGGCAAGTAAGCTTCTGGCCAATTCAATGGCATTCTGTTGCGCAGTGCCATGTTGTATTAATATGGCTAGTAATTCAACATCGCTTAAATGGTCCGCACCCTTGGTGCTAAATTTACAGATGGGTTGATCTTGCTCGGCCCAGAATCGGATATTGCTTGCTTTCATAAACAATTTTGTCCAAATATATTTTTTATATGCCCGCTAATTCTGCGTACAAATACCGGCTTATTGCAGGCAGTTGTGCATAACTTGACTTTTTGTTGAAAATTTACATCAGATTAGCCAAAAATATGTGCACGATATCAATACCTTTGAAGCACATTTTACCCTTATGAATCCTTCAGTTAAAATTTTTGCGGGCAACGGCTCGCAGGCACTTGCCGAAAAAATTGCACAACGTTTTGGCGCCCCCATTGGTAAAATAAATATCCAAAAATTTAGCGATGGTGAATTCCAACCAATCTTTTTGGAAAGTATCAGAGGGGACTATGTTTTTTTAGTACAAAGCACTTATGCGCCATCCGATAATTTAATGGAATTATTGATGATGATAGATGCTGCTAAAAGAGCTAGTGCATATAAAATTATTGCAGTCGTTCCTTACTATGGTTTTGCAAGGCAAGATCGTAAAGACAAACCACGTGTGGCCATTGGAGCTAAATTGATTGCTACTTTATTAGAAGCAGCAGGCGCCAACAGGGTCATCACGATGGACTTGCACGCCGCACAGATTCAAGGCTTCTTTGATGTACCGGTAGATCATTTAGATAGTTCAGCGATTTTCATCCCTTATATAGAGTCCCTAAATTTACAAAACCTTGCATTTGCTGCTCCAGACGTAGGAAGTACAAACCGTGTGCGTGAGGTGGCCAACTACTTCAATGCCGAAATGGTGATTTGCGATAAACACAGAAAACGCGCCAATGAGATAGCAAGTATGGTTGTGATTGGAGATGTAACTGATAAGGACATCGTGATTGTAGATGATATCTGCGATACCGGAGGCACTTTGGTGAAAGCGGCAGGATTATTAAAAGAGAAAGGAGCAAGAACGGTTCGTGCTTTAATTACCCATCCTGTATTGAGTGGGAATGCCTACGAGAATATCGAAAATTCGGTACTAGAGGAATTGGTGGTATGTGATACCATTCCTTTAAAACAGGAGTCTAGTAAGATCAAGGTATTGACTGTAGCCGACTTGTTTGCAATTGCTATTCGTAATGCCTATGAAAATAAGAGTATTACAAGCCTATTTGTGCACTCACAATTGAAGGCTAGAAATCAGTAACACACTGATTTACAATATAATGTAAATAATTAGGAGCAACTTTGGTTGCTTCTTTTTATTTCATTACCTTTGCCGTCCATATTTAAAATTAAAACATGAAAACAATTACAATCGAAGGACACTTGAGGACCGAGTCTGGCAAAAAAGCCGCCCGCCAAATCCGCTCTCAAGAAAACGTGCCAGCTGTAATTTACGGGGGTGCTACAGAAGTTAATTTTTATGCTTCTGCTAAGGCTTTCAAGCCTTTAGTGTACACAAGTGAATTCTTAATCGCTGAAGTTAGTGTAGACGGAAAAAAATACAGATGTATTTTGAAAGACCTACAATTTGACAAAGTATCTGATTCTTTATTACACGTTGACTTATTAGAGTTGGTGGATGATAAAAAAGTAGTAGCTACTTTACCATTAAAATTAGTTGGAGTATCTGTTGGTGTGAAAGCAGGTGGAAAACTAGTATCTAAAGTAAAAGCAGTTAAAGTGAAAGCTTTACCTAAAGACTTAAGAGAATTCATCGAATTAGATATCACTAATTTAGAATTGAACGCAAACTTACGTATTGAAGATATTAAAGTACCAAACATGGAGATCATGAACTCTCCACGTATCCCGGTTGCTTCTGTAGTAATGACACGTCAATTAAAACAAGAAGAATCTGAAGCTGCAAAAGCGGTTAAAAAATAATTCAAACAGAATTGAATATCAAAACCCTCTGAGCAATCAGGGGGTTTGTTTTTTAAGTACTTTTACTCCAAGAAATAGATATGTCAAAATTTTTACTCATAGGCTTAGGCAATGTAGGTGCAGAATATGCGCACACCCGTCATAATATTGGATTTGACGTATTGGATGCTTTTGTCATCAAGCATGGGGGATTTTTTAAACTAGACCGCTTGGCCGAAGTCGCCGAAGTGAAATGGAAAGGCAAAACCTTTATTTGTGTGAAGCCAACTACATTCATGAACCTAAGTGGTAAGGCCTTTAAATACTGGATGGATAAAGAGAAAATTACTTTGGAAAATACCTTAACTATTGTAGACGATTTAGCATTACCTACTTCTAAACTTCGCTTACGTGCCTCTGGTTCAGATGCGGGGCACAATGGATTAAAAGATATTCAATTGACATTAGGAACAGATGCTTATCCTAAATTAAGATTTGGTATTGGGAATGATTTTGCCAAAGGGCAACAGGTAGATTTTGTTTTGGGAAAATGGGCTCAGACTGAAAGAAAATTAATTGATATCAAAATTGAAAAATCGGTTGAAGTCATAGAATCATTTGCCACAATTGGATTATCAAGAACAATGACCTTCGCCAACGGACTAGATATAAAAGTAGATTAAACATATTATTATGAGTATATTTTGTATTGGACGTAATTATGTAGAACATGCACATGAGTTGGGAAATGAAGTGCCTACATCGGCGATTATATTTATGAAGCCAGATACTGCATTATTAACTGCTGGCGAAAATTTTACCATTCCTAGTTTTACCAATGACTTACATTTTGAAGGCGAGTTAGTGTTACGTGTAAGTAAGAAAGGAAAAAATTTAAGTGAGGTACATCCAAATGGTATCCCTGTGATTGAATACTGTGATGCAATTTCAGTAGGGATAGATTTTACAGCAAGAGATGTACAAAATAAATTAAAAGAGAAAGGCCTTCCATGGGAAAAAGCAAAAGCATTTGACAATGCGGCTATACTAGGTGAATGGCATCCTTTAACTTCAGAAATTTTAGCTAATCCGATTCATTATACCTTATCTAAAAACGGATCAACTGTTCAATCAGGGGATTCTAGTTTAATGATTTTTCCATTGGATAAGATATTAGCAGGTATTACGGAGTATTTTACCATCTACCCTGGGGACTTAATTTATACAGGAACACCAGCAGGGGTTGGCCCAACCGCAAAGGGAGATGTATTTGAAGGATTTTTTGAAGGACAATCCGTATTTAGTCTTAAAGTGAACCCATAAATTCAAAAAATTTAAGTAGTTTTGCCACCCTTTTAAGGGTATAACCATTAAGGGTCTTGGCGAGGTAGCTCAGTTGGTTAGAGCA
>RFSD01000037.1 GCA_009924165.1 Chitinophagia bacterium
TTAGATTTAATTATGTTTCAGATACAAGAAAACTATTCGGTTGGGTTTCTGAAATTACGGTTGGTCAATTTTACAATGGACAAGTTCAAGGATTTGGCCTAGGTATCAATTGGAGAAACCAGCCGCACCTTAACCTTCGTTTGAATGCACAATTAAACCAAATTAAATTGCCTGGCACATATGGCAGCACTAAATTGATCTTAATCGCACCAAGAATTGAATACAATTTTAGTACCCAACTATTTTGGACCACATTTATTCAGTACAATACACAAAGTAATAATTTTAATATCAATAGCAGATTGCAATACCGCTATAAACCAATGAGTGATTTCTTTTTAGTGTATACGGATAACTATTTTACAGATCCTTTTTTTAAAAGTAAGAATAGAGCACTTATCTTTAAGCTCAGTTATTGGTTTTAATTCATAATACTAAGCAATAAAATGCAGACAAATACCATTCAAGGGCAATACGTTGATATTCTACATAAACGTATTTATCCAGCAACCGTATTGATTCAAGAAGGCGTGATTGTATCCATCACTGAATGTGATGAGGCACCGAATCAATTTATATTGCCAGGTTTTATAGACAGCCATGTACATATTGAAAGTAGTATGTTAGTACCGAGCTCTTTTGCAAGACTGGCCGTGGTGCATGGCACCATTGGCACCATCAGTGACCCGCATGAGATTGCGAATGTGTGCGGATTAGAGGGCGTTCAATACATGATTGATAATGGAAAGAAAGTGCCATTTCATTTTTTCTTTGGCGCACCAAGTTGCGTGCCTGCAACCGCATTTGAAACAGCAGGCGCAGCTATTGATAGCGTCACTACTGCAAAGCTCTTGGCTTCTCCAGATATTTATTATTTAAGTGAAATGATGAATTTCCCGGGCGTCTTGTATCAGGATGCAGAAGTCATGCAAAAAATTAAAGCTGCGCATGCCATTGGCAAGCCTGTTGATGGACATGCACCTGGATTAATGGGGGAACAAGCAAAACAATATATAGAGGCAGGCATTAGCACCGATCATGAATGTTTCACGATGGAAGAAGCGTTGGATAAACTAAGTTTTGGGATGCATATTTTAATTCGTGAAGGAAGTGCCGCTAAAAATTTTGAAGCATTGTATGAGTTGATCGATGACCATCCAAAAAAAATCATGTTATGTAGCGACGATAAACATCCTGATAGTTTATTGGAAGGCCATATCAATCAATTATGTGCAAGAGCCGTTGCAAAAGGAATCGATGTATTTAATGTATTGAGAGCCGCATGTGTTAATCCAGTACTACATTATAAACTACCAACTGGATGCGCAAGGGTGCATGATCCCGCAAATTTGATATTGGTAGAAGATCTTACAAATTTTAAAGTCCTTGAAACTTTTATTGATGGGCAATTGGTAGCAAAAGATGGTCATTCATTGATCGAGCCTGTTCAAGCGACAAGCATCAATCAATTCAATGCGCATCCAATCACATTATCAGACCTTCAATTACCTGCTGCAGCATATCCATCCAAAGATGGCTTGGTGCCTGTGATACATGCTATTGACGGGCAATTGATTACCAATTTAATTTGGGCTAAGCCAACTATCATAGACAACATGATTGTAGTAAATACCGAAAAAGATATTTTAAAAGTGGTGGTATACAATCGTTATCATGCAGCAACACCAAAAGTTGGACTCATTCAATCGTTTGGATTTAAAACAGGTGCCATTGCTTCGACCGTGGCACATGATAGTCACAATATCATTGCAGTTGGCGTTGACGACGAAAGTATTTTAAAAGCAATCAACTTAGTAGTGCATGAAAAAGGCGGTATCAGTTGTGTACAAAATGAACTATCAAAAGTCATTGGACTTACAGTTGCTGGACTAATGAGTACTGAGGATCCTTTTAAGGTTGCTAATGATTATATTGAAATTGATAAAATGGCCAAATCATTAGGTACCCAACTTGGATCACCCTTTATGACCCTTAGTTTTATGGCATTATTAGTGATTCCACACATAAAAATGAGTGATCTTGGGCTTTTTGATGGAGACCAATTTAAATTATATTAATTTTATAGTATTGGTATTTTAGCTGTAACATAATAAAAAAGAATATGGTCATTGACTTAAGCAAAAATAATAGTTTACTAAATCATTGGGTAGCAGAATTAAGAGATGTACATGTCCAAAATGATAGAATGCGTTTTAGAAGAAATATAGAACGTATTGGAGAAGTAGCTGCTTATGAATTAAGCAAGACCTTAGCATTTAAATCTGTTGAAGTCACTACTCCATTGGGTATTGCTCCTACTCAATTATTGACTGAACAACCCGTATTGGCAACCATCCTAAGAGCTGGCCTACCATTACACCAAGGCATGTTGAACTATTTTGACAAAGCAGATAATGCCTTCATATCTGCTTACAGAAAACACCACCAAGATGGCAGTTTTGAAATCAGTCTTGAATACTTAAGTTGTCCTAACTTAAATGGCCGCGTTTTAATTTTATGTGATCCCATGTTAGCGACCGGTGCATCTTTAGTGGAGACCATTCAAGCGATACAAAAAACATATACCCCAGCCCAAATTCATATTGTTGTGACAATTGCTAGTCATAAAGGTATTGAGCATGTAGAAAAAGAATTGGGAGCCGATACCCCAATCTGGTGTGCTGCAATTGATCCTATTTTAAATGACAAGAGCTATATCGTTCCAGGTTTAGGTGACGCGGGAGATCTTGCTTTTGGTACTAAAATGCAATCATAGGTCCCGGTTCGTTCGTATCTTTATTCCAAATACGAAGCATTGCTAAAAGAACTAATTTTATCCCTACGCGCTTACTTTTTAGCCCATCAATTTATTTTAACACATAAATTATGGAAATGGATGGTTGTGCCAGGTATCCTCTACGCCAGTTTATTGATCATTGGCATGAACTATTTTGGACAAACATCAAGTTTTTTCATTGAGTCTATCATCTTAAAAACGGGCCTTAAAGCATTCATTGACAGTTTGAATAGCAATTGGCTTGGATTCTTTATCACCATGGGTAGTTTCTGGCTTTGGTTTACTTTACTTCTTTTTTACTTTGCTTTATTCAAGTATCTTTTTTTAATCTTTTTTGCACCACTATTTGCCTATTTGCATTTACGCATTGTCGCAATACAACAATCGATCCCATTTATTTTGAATAAGAAAGACTATTTCAAATTAGTCTTGAGGTCGGTTGTGGTCAATTTAAATAATATGCTTTGGCAGACAGTGTATCTAATTCCCATTGTCTTAGTTTGCACATTACCTGTTGTGGGCTGGTTTACGCCATTGTTTACCATCTTGATGGAAAGCTATTTTCTTGGATTTGCGATGATGGATTTTGGATTGGCTACAGAAAAATATAACAGAAATTTTGCCGCTGTATATCTAAATAGTCACAAAGGACTTCCGGTAGGAAATGGAATTGTATTTTATAGTTTGCATTTACTTCCCATTATTGGATGGATCACTGCACCTTTTTATGCATTGGTTGCCGCGCATTTAAATACCCAAGAAATTAAAGAAACCGAAACATGAAAGAAGCATTAGGAAAAGTATTGTTGTTACCAATGTTATTGCATGAGGAAGGCTGGGAAGCTATTCCAAAAGAGATCGATCAATGGATTAAATCATGTGATGTATTTTTTGTAGAAAACGAGAAAACAACCAGAAGGTATTTTAAAAAAATATGGAAAGAGATGGTGATTGACAATTACCAGTGGTTTACCATTCACCAAGTAGAAGAAGCACAGATCAACAACTTTATTCAAATTTTAAAGTCAGGAAAAACAATTGGTATTGTCTCAGAAGCAGGCTGTGCAGGCATTGCAGATCCAGGACAATTATTGGTTAGCGCAGCACAGCAATTAGGTGCTACAGTCAAGCCTTATATGGGACCATCTTCTATCTTATTGTCTTTAATGGCAAGCGGATTTAATGGACAAGGGTTTACATTTAATGGATACCTACCGATAGATACTTCAGAAAGAAAAAAGAAAATTCAGCAATTGGAACAAATTGTAACCAGCAATGGAATTGCGCAATTGTTTATAGAAACCCCTTACAGAAATAATCAGTTACTAGAAGCGCTCATTCAATCTTGCCATCCAACTACTCAACTCTGTATTGGTGTGGACATTACCGGTCCAACTGAATCAATCAAAACAGCTACCATACAGTATTGGAAAAATAATAAGCCCGAACTGCATAAAAAATTAGCCATTTTTATTTTAGGGAAATAAGTATTTACCGAAAGTATTTGACGATATTTTTGTATTATGATTATAGATGCAAAATAAATTGATACTATGGAGGGCATCTAATCCTATTTTTTTTATTTGTTGTTATATTTTGATTGGTTTTTTAATCCATCAATCTACTAAACAATACTGGCCAATACTAGATAAAATAACTTTACTGCTTATTGTTTGTGTCAGCTATATACTTTTATGCATTATGCAAGCATGGCAATACAAAGCAAGCGCTTTAAAACTAGCCCCAACAATGATCTTGCTAGTTTGGGGCGCTGCAATTGCACAGTATCATAGTTCAAATTCTTTTTTGAGTGAAATGGTTTCGGCACAATGGGTCATTGATGCCAGACAATACTTTACTGTAAAATTAGACCATGCATTTACGAATCCGGAATCCAATGCATTTGCAAAGAGTCTATTGTTTGGCATAAAAACAGAAATGTCTTATTCACTAAAAACAGCCTATCAACAACTAGGCATATTACATATTATTGCTATCAGCGGCATGCATTTGGATATTTTATTTAAACTATTAGAAAAATGTACCCGTTGGTTACCCAATAAAACTTGGACAAGATGGACAAAATTAATCACCCTACTCCTACTTGTCTGGTCATATACCCTCATAGCACATGCTGGACCCTCTGTGGTTAGAGCGAGTTTATTTTTTAGTGCGATATTGATTGGTCGATTTTTTCATCAAAATATATTTTCCCTTAACACCATCAGTATTGGTATACTACTCGTGTTGCTGTACAATAGTCAAATTATTACTGGTATTGGCCTTCAGCTCTCATATGCAGCCGTAGTGGGTATTCATTTTATTTATCAACCCCTAGTACAATTAGTGCCCATGGATAATAAATTTTTGCAAATTGCTTGGAGTAATCTGGCAATCTCAATTGCTGCACAATTAACCACATTACCCATAGTGTTGTATTATTTTCATACCAGCTCTAGTTTATCCATTATTGGTAATTTCCTATTTGTCCCCTTAAGCAGTATACTCTTATACGGTTTATTGGTATTGATGGTCTTACCTAGGATAGTATTCGTACAGGAATTTATTGCAAAAGGGATTGGCTGGTATATTGAAACAATGAATAAAAGCATTGGCCTAGTTTTTCAATTTTTTCAGATGGAGGATCGACAGTACAATTTGGGGATAGCAGGACTGGCTTATTATTATTTCTGTCTCTTTGTAGGCTTGTATTGGCTTTTAAGCAGAAGCCCAAATGCATTATTACTGATACTATTTGGAACCTGTGTTTATAGTATCATAAAGTTATTCAGTCTTTAACCCATTTTGTGGAAAATCCGAGCCGGACAAAAAAGTAGAAGCTCGTACCTTTACTTATGGAAAAGAAAATACAATCAGCATTAATCTCTGTTTTTTACAAGGATGGTTTAGAGCCATTGGCTAGAACACTTCACCAACATCAAATCACCATCTACTCAACAGGAGGTACACAAAAATTTTTAGAAGATTTAGGTATCCCATGTGTGGCTGTTGAAACTGTAACTGGCTACCCCTCTATTTTAGGTGGCCGTGTAAAAACCTTACACCCTTCTGTTTTTGGAGGTATATTAGGAAGAAGGTATGAGGCGCAAGATCTCCAAGAAATGAAGGACTTTAATATACCAGCCATTGACCTTGTCATTGTTGATTTATATCCATTTGAAGAAACATTAAGATCCACCACGGAAGAAAAAGCAATCATCGAAAAAATTGATATTGGAGGCCCCTCTATGATTAGAGCTGCAGCTAAAAACTTCAGAGACTTAACTGTTCTTGCTGCAAAGGACGATTATGCAGTACTTAATAAAATATTAATTGACCAAGCTGGAAGCACAAGTTTAGATCAAAGAAAAGCTTTTGCAGCAAAAGCTTTTGAAGTGGTGATGCATTATGATATTGCAATTAGTAATTATTTCAATCCTGCTTCTGGTAAAACATTGCGTTACGGAGAAAATCCACATCAAGTAGCCACTTTCTATGGTGATTTAGATACCTGGTTTACACAATTAAATGGGAAAGAATTATCCTATAATAATTTAGTAGATGTAGACGCTGCCATTGCATTGATCCAAGACTTACCATCAACAAGTTTTGCCATTATCAAGCATACCAATGTCTGTGGTGTAGCACAAAGAGCAACTGTATTTGAAAGTTGGGAAGCTGCATTGGCTGGCGATCCGGAAAGTGCTTTTGGAGGTGTATTAGTGACCAATGGTACCATTGACCTGCCAACAGCAGAAGCCATTCAAGAATTATTTTTTGAAGTATTGATTGCCCCTGCATATGAAGCAGCAGCACTGAGTATTTTAACAACTAAGAAAAATAGAATCTTACTTGAAACAAAGCCTGGTGTGCATTTGCATCCAACTCAAAAAAAATCAATCCTGAACGGAAGCCTTGAACAAGGCTTAGATACAGGCAATTATACCAATTGGGAGGAAGTAGGCGCAAGACCTTGCACAGAAAACGAAAAAGCAGATTTAGTTTTTGGCAATATTATTTGCAAACATTTAAAGAGTAATGCGATTGCCTTAGTTAAAAATAAACAACTGGTTGGAAAAGGCTGCGGACAAACTTCTAGAATCGACGCATTAAGACAAGCCATTGAAAAAGCGAAGCAATTTAATTTTGATCTTAAAGGCGCAAGTCTTGCATCGGATGCTTTTTTCCCTTTTGATGATTGTGTGAAAATTGCACAAGAAGCGGGCATCGAAGCATTCATTCAACCAGGTGGTTCAGTGAGAGATAAAGATAGTGTGGCATATTGTCAAGCGAATGGTTTAGCCATGGTGATGACAGGTCTTAGACATTTCAAACACTAAGCTTTCAAAATGGCGAATCAAAATAAAGCCTACTTAGCTTTAACAGTTACAAGTATTGTATGGGGCACCACTTGGGTCGCAAGCAAGATGGGTGTAATGCATATGCCCGCTTTTGAAATGGCCAGTATTCGACAATTTTTAGGAGGCTCCTTATATGTGGGCTTTTTTTTAATCAAAGGTGAAAAGCTACCTACCAAAAAACAATTCCTTTGGCTACTTGGCATGTCCCTACTGATGTTTGTCTCTTCCAATGGGATTGCCACTTATGGTTTGAAATTTATCACAAGCGGATTAGCAGCCTTGATTGCAGCCTTATATCCTTTATCCGTAGTATTGATTGAAAGGTATTATTATAAAGCCATTGAGATTAAACCAAAAACCATCATTGGTTTATGTCTTGGCCTATTAGGCATTGGTTTTATTTTTTACAAAGACAGTTTAACAGTTCATGGAAGTAATTATATTTTAGGCGTTATATTATCCTTCTTAGCAATGATCACCTGGAGTATTGGATCCATTATCATCTCAAGAACAAAAATCAAGATCAATGCATACAATTCAATTGGATGGCAGATGTTGATGAGCGCATTCATGATGGGATTCATCACATTGATTAGTGGAGACTATGTCCCTTTGAATAAAATACCTGCAATATCTTGGGGCGTTATTGTGTATATGGTGATTGGCGGATCTGTATTTGCATTTATATCCTTCATATATAGTATGAAGCATTTGAAATCATCTATTGCATCCCTTTATGCTTATATCAATACAATCGTGGCCATTTGGGTGGGTTCTCTTTTGTTAGATGAGCATATGACATGGAATAATATACTAGGTTCAATTATTACCTTGATTGGTGTTTACTTAGTCAACAAAAGCTTAAAGGATCAAAAGGATCCAGTGCATGCTATTTCAGATGCAGACGGCATGTAAATAAAATAAAGCGAAGGAATTACAGAAGATTTACTTTTTATTCTTTTCTTTCCAAAGTTGATTGAATGTCTTAGTAGGAAACTGCAAAGATGATCTTTGTTTGGCCCAACCTTTAAATATTTTATTGACTACCCAATTTTTAATAGTGGCATTGCCTTGGTTCATTAACAATCGATTCATGGATGCTTGTTTCCATATCTTCCATGCAAATTCTTCAGAAAAATTACTTTCACCAGCTACCACTGACTCCCTTCGGTTTTCTAGTAATAGCTCATGCAAATTAATTTTAACTGGACAAACTGCAGTACAGTTGCCACATAAACTAGATGCAAAACTCAAGTGTTTATAATCATGCATACCTCTTAAATGAGGCGTAATTACGCTTCCAATTGGACCGCTATATGTTGTTTCATAAGCATGTCCTCCAATATTCTTATAAATTGGACAGGCATTTAAACAGGCACCGCAACGAATACAATAAAGTGCTTCTCTACTCTTTGCATTGGCGAGTAAATTCGTTCTGCCATTGTCTAATAAAATAACATACATTTCCTCAGGGCCATCTGCTTCATCTGCTTGTTTAGGTCCGGTGATAATACTATTATACACCGTCACTTGTTGGCCAGTGCCATAAGTTGATAATAAAGGCCAAAGTAGTCCTAGGTCAGTCACAGAAGGGATAACTTTTTCAATACCCACAATGACAATATGTGTTTTTGGGAAAGCTGCAGATAGTCTTGCATTCCCTTCATTTTCAGTTAATGCAATGCCCCCTATATCAGGTAGAATAAAATTAGCTCCAGTGACCCCAATTTCTGCTTGCACATATTTTTCTCTCAAATTTCTTCTTGCTACCAAGGTCATTTCCTCTGGAGTCATATTGATATCTGTACCCAATTTTTCGGCAAATAATTTAGCTACATCCTCCTTGCTTTTATGCATTGCAGGCGTTACAATATGATAAGGTGCTTCACCATCAAGTTGTTGGATATATTCTCCTAAATCGGTCTCTACAGATTCAACGCCGATAGATTCTAAGTAGGCATTCAAGTGAATCTCCTCTGTAGCCATGCTCTTGCTTTTGACCAAGGTTTTACATTCTTTTTTCTTACAGATAGCACCTATAAAATCAAGTGCCTGTTCACTATCTTCTGCCCAAAACACTTTCGCGCCTCGCTTTGTGATCTGTTCTTCGAATTGGGTTAAATATAAATCCAAGTGTTCAACCGCTTCCCATTTCATGTTTTTTGCTTGAGACCTAACCTTCTCTAAATTGTTAAATTGTAATTTACCCTTAGGTACAACCGCATTGTATTTACCAATATTGAAATTGATTTTTTTTCTATGATCCATGTCAAGTGCTTTCTGGCTACTTTTTTGATCAAATGAATCTGAGTAAATACTTTCCATAGAATTATTTTTTCGCTAAATGTTTTGCAGAAGCTTCTAATGCTTCGTAAAATTCATCACCGTATTTTCTGATAATGGATTCTTTTAAAAATACATAAGCAGGCACTTTCAATTTAACACCAAGGCTACAAGCCGCTTGACACAAGTCTTCTCTAGGTTCATAGTTCATGTACTCTATGGATGGATCAGACTTGCTTTGTTGTATTTTAATTGGAAACAGGTGACAGCTGATTGGCTTTTTCCAAGAAATTTTACCGTCATTGTATGCTTGCTCGAAAGCACATTTGATGATATTCTTTTCATCCTTATAACCATAAGCACAAATGCCACCATTGATTGTAGGAGTTACCCAACCAAATTCTCTATCATATAAATACGGACCCACCGTTTCAACTTCTTTGATACCTTGCTTGGTCATGTAGGGTTTTACAATTTCGTAAAACTTCTTCACGTATTCTTTTTCTTGATTATCCAAAGGAGCACCTGCATCCCCATCTTCACAACAGCCTCCTTTACACTTTGTCAAATCACAAACAAACTGTTCCTCAATTACTTGGTCGCTTACTAAAACCTGGTCAATTATTATCATACTAATAGGTTAAAACAAAGGTATTACTAATTGATTAAGATTTCCAATGAAAGGTCTGCACAAGCTGTTTTAAGTCTTGGTATAAAAAATCAATCACTGGCGCTAGTGAATCGGCATTTGGTGTGGTATCAAAATAAAGGGCCCCTCTTAAAAAATGGCGACTAGAATCCGTGATAAAGAATTGATAAGGACTTGCTACATCTCCGCCCAAGTGAAAAAATACACCTTGAAGGCCTATTGGATTTTCAAATGCCGAGTCTTCGATAAAACTTGCCTTATTAGAATGGTTATTGGCAAAATTGTAGGCATCACGAACCAATACATCCAACTGGTTCTTTTGAACCGAATTGTAACTAATGTATAACGTCGCATTCAGGGTAGGAAATTGTAGGTTCATCCAGCCTGTTTTTTGCTGATCTACGCCCATATAAGCCACCGTCTTATCCACGACAGCATAAGTTGGGATATCAAAAGTATAAGGCAGCCCGGTGACAGCAGCAGTTAAGTATGCTTTTTTAGGAAATGCTACTGCTGGGTAGCCTGTCTCTTTTGGAGTAAATTTAGAATTACAAGCAGTAAAGCCAAGTGAATAGCATGAAAGTAAAATAAAAAAGAATTTATACATTTTCCTGGCTAATAGAAGTGATAGGAGTAATGATGGATTGTATTTTATGTATACGATTTTTCTGAATATCTAGGGCAGTAAAACTAAATTGCTTGTATTTGACCACTTGTTGAACTGTTGGGAATTCACCAGCAAGTTCTAATATCAATCCAGCAACAGTATCACTTTCTCCCTTCACTGCATCAAAGAAATTAGTAGGAATATCTATAAAATTACAAAAATCAATGATAGCGGTTTTGCCTTCAATAATATAATGAAAATCATCAATTTTTTTGATCATCGATTCCTCTTCATCAAACTCATCTTTAATATCACCAACAATCTCTTCTAAGATATCCTCTAAAGTAATAATCCCACTTGTTCCACCAAATTCATCCACTACAATAGCAAAGTGAATACGCTTAGATTGAAATTCTTTCAATAAATCTTCAATCA
The DNA here is from genome assembly GCA_009924165.1 of Chitinophagia bacterium. Lineage (GTDB taxonomy): Bacteria > Bacteroidota > Bacteroidia > Chitinophagales > Chitinophagaceae > Sediminibacterium. The sequence continues at coordinate 11,133 of RFSD01000037.1, forward strand.
TTTTTTGTTCATGTACAAATAAGGCAGGACGAATTAATTTTTGCCATGCATAAGCAGCTTCTTCTTGTAAGTGCGGAATTAAATCCTTGGTATGTATGATACCAACAATCGTATCCAAGTCTTCCTTATATACAGGGAAACGACTATAATTATGCTCTTTAACACTTTCTAATAATTCATTGTAAGTAATATTATCTTCTACACCAAATACATCTAGCCTGGTTTTCATGATTTGACGAACAGTGATATTACCAAATTTGACAATCCCTTTTAAGATTTTCTTTTCGCTGTCCAAATGATTAGGCGAAGTTGTTAGTTCAATTGCATGATCTAATTCCTCCATACTGTAGGTATTGCCTGCATCCTTTTGTGCTAATTTTTTTTCGATCAAATTGGTGTACTTGACCATCATGCCACTCATTCTCGAAAAGATAAAATACACTGCTTGAATAATACCACCAAAGTCTTGTGCAAATCGAATATTGTTTTGAGTCGCCATCACTTTTGGCATGATTTCCCCAAAAAATAAAAGCATTAATGTTACAGCTAAAACCTTGATAATAAACTCGAAACCTGGAATTGGTATTTGATCAAATATAAAAAGATGGTCAATCAGAATATTAGCAACTAAGATGATACAAATATTAATGAAGCTATTTGCAATTAACATAGAAGTTAAGAGCTTTTTTGGATCTTCCAACAAGTCTACAATTCTTTTAAGTGGTCTATGATTTTTTGTTTTTAAAACTTGGATGTCCTTATACGACAAAGAAAAAAATGCCACTTCTGATCCTGCAATGGCAAAAGATAAAAAAAGTAAGATAAAAAGTAATAAAAGCAACCCAGCATCTTGTTGCATTTTTGAAACATCAAAATAAGTGGCTGCCAAAAATATAAACTTACTCGAGTGCGCTTCCATGGTGGAAAGTTACTAAAAAATCATTAATGATTTTTGGAAATGCATATTTTGACAATTGCTTAGGCTTTACCCACAAAGCATTTTGAAGCATTTTAGGCATTTTTGATAACTGGATGCAAATAAATCTAGCTTCGATGGTTTGATGCGTTAAAACTTGTTTGTACAATTTAGGTAGCTTATCGCCACCTATCAATTTCCATTGTTTTTGAGACAGTCCAAATTGATGCTTTAAAACAGTATCTAAATAATTGTCATTCAATTCAGGCATACGATCCTGTTCTAATACATAAAATTGAAACAGGCCATTCCAGACATCCCCTTCACCTCTTTGTTGTAACATCCAAGTACCATTCAAATTAAAACAGAAAAAATCAAAATGTCTTTTCTTTTTAGTAATGCGTTTTAGCTTAACAGGTAATTGATTGACTTTATTTACATTAAAGGCCACACACTTGGAAGACAAATTGCAAGCAACACAATCTGGGTTGCTTGGCGTACATACAGTCGCGCCAAAATCCATAATAGCTTGATTATACAGACCTGGTTGCTTTTTTGCAAGGCTTTGATTTGCAAGCGTATTAAAAATTGCAACCCCCTCTTTGGTATCCGTTGGTGTGGAGATACCGTGAAATCTTGCAAGTACTCTAAACACATTTCCATCCACTACGGCATAAGGTAAATTGAATGCAAAAGAAGCAATTGCTGCAGCAGTGTAAGGCCCAATTCCTTTTAGTGATAGAAGCTCCTCATAGGTGTTTGGAAAAATTCCTTTTGAATGCTTTGTAATATGTCTAGCAGTATGCAATAAATTTCTGCACCTGTTATAATAACCCAAGCCTTCCCATAATTTAAAAACTTTCTCGTCCTTCGCTTTTGCTAGATCTTGAATGGTTGGATAGGCAAGTATAAACTTTTCATAGTAGGCCCTGCCTTGATCCACCCTTGTTTGTTGCAGGATGACTTCACTCAACCAAATTTTATAAGGATCTGTTTCCCCTTTCCATGGCATTACACGATGGTTGGCTGTTTGGTTCCATTGAAGCAGCTGTTGGGTAAAATAGAGAGACATTAGACGCAAAATTGCCTAAAAATAGGCAGACCTCCCATTGTTTATTCAGAAAAAAAGCGACCAAAAAGGGGTAAAATTGTCATATTATTATAATAAATAATGTATATGAGCTTAAAAATATGTCTATAAATGCATAAAAAAAATAGACTTATCGTTGTAAAAAGTTAAAATTTCTTATATTTAGTGTACAAAAACCCCAAAACCAAATTCCATGAGAAAATCTGATCTCATCAATCAAATCTCTGAGAAAACGGGAATCCCTAAAGTTGACGTTTTAGTTACTTTAGAAACCATGTTCAAAGAAGTAAAAGAAAGTTTAGCAAATGGCCAGAATATCTACATTCGTGGCTTTGGTAGCTTTATTACTAAGAAAAGAGCCGCTAAAATTGGTAGAAATATCAAAAAGAATATTGCGGTAGAAATTCCTGAACATTTTATTCCTGCTTTTAAACCAGCAAAAGAATTCGTAAACGAGGTGAAAAGCAAACGTAAGTAGTTAACTTTGCAAAAATCTTTTTGCATTGAGAAAACCACAACTTATAATCATCTTGTCAGGGCTACTACTATTTAGTGTGCTCTACTTTTTTACCCCTAGATATACTGCCAAAAAAGCCAACGAATCTAATCAATCAGCTGAAAATCAAGTTGTTACAACTGAATCGATTCTTAATACGGCTAAATTAGCCCTTTCAGAAAGTCAGAAGATATCATTGTTGTCTATTGAAAATCAATTGCTTAACGCAAGTAATGCCCAAGATAGTTTGAAGTCTTATAAGGCATTAACTCGTTTTTGGGCAGATTCAGCTCAAAAGCTAGCTCCCTATTTATATTTCAGTTACAGTGCTGCTTTGTTGGAAAATTCTGAAAAAAGCCTCACTTTTGCAGCCCAGCTGTTGGTAGACAATCTACTGACGCCGGATGCACCACCAGCACTCCTACCTTGGATCGCTGGAAATGCAAAAGTTCTTTTAGAGAAAGCATTGGTAATCAATCCAAAAAATGACTCAGCAAAAATAAATTTAGGTGCCTGTTATTTATTTGGCAACTTATCTGACAACCCTATGCAAGGGATCACAAAGATCAAAGAAGTGGTAGACAAAGATTCAACCAATGCTTATGGTCAATTTATCCTAGCGCTTGGAGGTAAAAAATCAGGACAATATGATAAAGCAATTGAACGCTTTTTAACAGTGATCAACATTCAACCTAATCATATCGAAGCGATGATTCATTTGGCAGAATGTTATGAGTTGACCGACCAAAAAGCTTTAGCTATTGAATGGTATACAAAAGTTAGCAATAGCGTGAATATTCCAGAAGCCAAAGAAGCTATCTCCAAAAGAATAAAAGAATTAAAGAAATAACATTTTATAACAGAAAAAGAATCGAACATGCCTTGTGGGAAAAAAAGAAAGCGTCATAAAATTGCGACGCACAAAAGAAAAAAACGTTTAAGAAAAAACCGTCATAAGAAAAAGAACAAATAGTTCTGATTCAATACAAGCATTTTTCAATTGAAAAAT
>RFSD01000038.1 GCA_009924165.1 Chitinophagia bacterium
ATCTTTCATGCAATGCATGTAATAAAGTCATAGAATAATTGATTGGTGTATCTAAAACATCTGCCATAGACACCCACTTATTTTCATCATATGCTTTTATCGTTGGCACTTCCTCGGTCAATCCTAATTTAAATCTTGCAAAGGCATTCATATGACTGTCTGCAATATGATGCACTAGTTGTTGTACGGTCCATCCTCCTTCTCTGTAAGGTGTGTCTAAATGCTCTTTATCTAAATTCAATACTGCCATTTCTACATCTTTTGGCAAATGTCTTATTGCATTGATCCATTCATTTTTTGTCGCTTCTGAATATGGCTTCATTTCATATTTTCCAATGGGATACTTAGGGTCTAATGTCATAATTTTATTTTTAAGCTTCTCTTAATTGTTTTCCTGTCATATGGATAAATACATCTTCCAAATTGGCCTTCTTCACTTCTTTTACTTTCTCAAATCCACTTTCCACCAATTCATCTATCAATTGATTCGGTGAATTGATGCCAATTATTTTACCACTATCTATAATCGCAACTCTATCACATAATACTTCTGCCTCGTCCATATAATGTGTGGTGATGATGACAGTGGTGCCGTTGTTTCTAATTTCTAGAATCAAATCCCAAAGATTTCTTCTTGCTTGAGGATCTAAGCCAGTGGTGGGTTCATCTAAGAAAATAATTTTTGGACGATTGATCAAGGTGGTCGCGATAGAAAATCTTTGCTTCTGTCCCCCACTCAATTCTTTAAATTTGGATTTTGCTTTATCAACTAAATCTACTTTAGCCAATAGTTCCATCGAATCCATCTCCATCTGATACAATCCAACAAATAAATGTATGAGCTCAGTTAAATTCAAATTAGGATAAAAACCTGCAGTTTGCAATTGCACCCCAATGATTTTTTTAATGGCTTCTGGATCAGTATCTAAATTCATCCCATCCACCATCACTGTCCCTCCAGACTTTTGTCTTAGGGTTTCAATGATTTCCAAAGTGGTCGATTTCCCTGCACCATTAGGCCCTAACAAACCAAATATCTCTCCTTTATATACGTCAAAGCTGATGCCTCTAACTGCTTCAAAGTCGCCGTAAGACTTGGTTAAATCCTTTACCTGAATGATGGTTTCTTTCATGAATACTTGTATTAAATCGTTCTTTAGCAAAAATAACCTAACTAACTTATATTTGCCCTATCAAAATTAGTTTTATGAAGGTAGGTATTTTAGGCGGAGGACAATTGGGAAGAATGCTATTACAAGCAGCAGCAAACTATGATTTCACAACCTATGTTTTAGAAAAAGATCTCAACTGCCCAGCAGCGCATTTATGCCACCATTTTTCAGTAGGCGATATTTTAGATTATGATACGGTGTATCAATTTGGAAAGCAATTAGATGCTTTGACCATTGAGATTGAAGCCGTGAATGTAGATGCATTGACACAACTAGAAAAAGAAGGTGTTAAAATATATCCTACTCCTGCTGCCATTCGAACTATCAAAAATAAAATTGCACAAAAACAATTTTATGCAGACAATGCAATTCCAAGTTCCAATTTTGTGATCACCCATTCTGCCAATGAAATTCAGAAGCACTTAGATTTATTACCTGCAGTGCACAAATTAGCCGAGGGCGGATATGATGGTAAGGGTGTTCAAGTGATTGAAGACGAAAAATCCATTGCATTGGGCTTTAATGCCCCTGCGGTTTTAGAGGAAAAAGTAAATATTGTAAAAGAATTGGCATTGATTGTAGGTATGAATGCAAAAGGTGAAACTGTCATCTTCCCTCCTGCGGAAATGGTTTTTGATCAAGTCTATCATTTATTAGATTATCAATTAAGTCCTGCAAAAATTGAAGAGAAGCAACTCTGGAAAGCAGAAGCGATTGCCAGAAAAGTGGTGCAATCTTTAAAAAGTCCGGGTCTTTTTGCAATTGAATTATTTGTAGACCAAAATGGAGAAATTCTTGTCAACGAAACTGCACCAAGAGTGCATAATAGTGGGCACCACTCTATTGAAGCAAATTACTGTAGTCAATACGATATGTTATTAAGAATTATTTTAGATTACCCTTTAGGCAACCCAGCACCAATTTTGCCAAGTGCGATTGTGAATCTTATTGGTGCAGAAGGTTATAGTGGTGATGTAATGTATGAAGGTTTAGACGAAGTACTGAAGATGGAGAATGTATTTGTCCACCTTTATGGAAAAAACACTACAAAACCAGGCAGAAAAATGGGGCATGTCACTATTATGAGCAATGACTACCAGGACTTAACACATAAAGCAAATAAAATTAAACATACCCTCAAAGTCATTTCTAAATAGGATCTTACTTATTCGCCACTTGACAAACTTGCTGCCTTAGACTTTGATTCAACTATTTTTTTCTTCACAGCAAGGTTTCTGAAATAACCAATTCCAATAATACTCTTAGTTTGTAAGCCTGGTGATTTTTTATTTGGCCCAAATATGCGGATCTTATCATCATAAATCAGATCCAAACTATAAGTAGCTGAAAAGTTTTTGTTGATTTTGAATGTAAACAGATTGGTCATGAAAAAATTGACATTCTCAGGTTTATCATAATAATTGGAGAAGAAATCCGCACGACCTCTGTAATAGATATTTGTGGCTATGGCTTTACTATAATTCACAGTAACAAATAAACCTGTTTCTCTTTTGATCATCCTTCCTGAATCCACACCATATTTACCTAAGTTGGATAATGTTTTATTTAAAACCAATGTTGTTCTTGATGTCAAAGGAGAAAAGAAAACTGAAAAATTATTATCAGGCTTGTAATCCAAACCTGCAGAAACAATCATGTATGCAGGAGCAAAAAATGAAGAGGTGAAATTTGCTTTTGTACCACTAAAACTATAACCATCAAAAAGTTGAGAACGAAAATTAAATAAGCCAGAGACATACCATTTTCCCACAGTATCCAATTTATATCCATATTTACTAAGTAAGTCAAGTCGATCATCATTCTTCCTGCCGCCTTGTGAGGTAGACTGAACAAATCCTAGATTCAAGTCTAAATTATTGTCCCAAGATTGTCGTTCTTTTTTAAAGAATGCATAATAATTAAAGAAACTGTTGATCGTCATATTGAAATTATCACCTCCAGCAGCCCAATTACTCAATGAACTTTGTGATACGTTCAAATTATATAAACCCCCATGCTTCCAGTTCCAGTTACTCGTATCTGTATCTTTTTTAATACTTCTTGAGGTCTCTGATCTCAATTTTGCCACCACCAATTCTTGCGCATGTAGGCTATTCAAGCAAAAAACAGTCAATAAGAGCATCAAACCTTTGGTCATGGGCAAATTTTTATAAATATACTAACAACTCAATAATCGATTGATTAATAGGTTAATATAAAATTTATTGCCATATAACTTATATGATTTTAATCATTTGTATATCAAAGGATTAGGAATTTTGTCTGACAAGTTGACACATAAAAATATTTTGACTAAGTTTGCAGTTCAAATTAAGTGGATGGAACCCAATTTACTCATAGATAAAACCCAAGATGAAGCTAGACAAGGCGAAGCCTATGCGAGCCAAGCTAATTCGGGGGTATTCGAAAAGCACTTCTATGTGGAGAGTTATGGCTGTGCGATGAACTTTGCTGATAGTGAAGTGGTTGCAGCTATCTTGGAAAAAAATGGTTTTGGAGGCACTAAAAATATTGAAATCGCAGATCTAATTCTGATCAACACTTGCTCTATTCGTGAAAAAGCCGAATTAACCATTCGCAAACGATTGACTGAATTTAAAAGATTGAAACAAGTCAACCCAGGGGTATTGGTGGGTGTATTGGGTTGCATGGCAGAAAGATTAAAAGCGCAATTATTAGAAGAAGAAAAATTGGTGGACTTAGTGGTTGGGCCGGATGCCTACAGAACCCTACCCGATTTGATTGCAAATGCAGGCACTGGACAAAAAGCAGTGAATGTATTATTAAGTAGAGACGAAACCTATGGTGATATTGCACCTGTTCGACTAGACAACAATGGGATTAGTGCTTTTGTATCCATCATGCGTGGCTGCAATAATATGTGTAGTTTTTGTGTTGTGCCTTTCACAAGAGGTCGTGAACGCAGCAGAGATGCCTATTCTATTCTTGCAGAATGTAAAGACTTATTTGAAAAAGGATATAAAGAAGTGGTATTATTAGGGCAAAATGTAGATAGTTATTATTGGAGCAATCCGGAAAATAATGAAACCACTACCTTTGCGATGTTACTAGAAGAAGTGGCACAAATTGATTCAAGCCTTCGCGTTCGATTTAGCACTTCTCATCCTAAAGATATTACGGACGAAGTTTTACATACCATTGTTAAGTATGATAATATCTGCAAACATATCCACCTGCCTGTCCAAAGTGGCAGTTCAAGAATATTACAATTGATGAACAGGACTTATACCAGAGAATGGTATATGGCAAAAATTGACCGCATTCGTGCCCTAATACCAAACTGTAGTATTACTTCGGATATCATTGCTGGTTTTTGCACCGAAACGGAGGAAGATCATCAAGACACGATTAGCCTTTTACATTATGCGAATTATGATTTAAGCTATATGTATTTTTATTCTGAACGTCCAGGTACATTGGCTGCAAGAAGGTATGAAGATGATATTGACTTAGTTACTAAAAAAAGAAGGTTGCAAGAAATTGTAGATGTACAATGGACACTCTCCAATGAAAGTAATAAGCGAGATGTGGGAAGCGTATTCGAGGTATTAATTGAGGGTAATAGCAAAAGAAATGAAGCAGAATGGATGGGCAGAAATAGTCAAAACAAAGTAGTTGTTTTTCCAAAAGGCAATTTCAATTATCAAAAAGGAGACTATGCACAAGTGAAGATTCAAGATTTCACAAAAGGTACTTTATTAGGAAGAATCGTTTAATTTATTTAATTTATTCATGCCATGGATTTACAATCATTAAAAAACAGATTCAGTATCATTGGCAATACCCCTTTACTGAATCATGCATTAAATACTGCAGAGCAGGTAGCTGCAACAGATTTAACTGTACTTATTGTGGGTGAAAGTGGAGTTGGTAAAGAAGTTTTTTCTCAAATCATTCATAGCTTATCCTCCCGAAAACACAATCCATTCATTGCCGTTAACTGTGGTGCTATTCCAGAAGGCACCATTGATTCGGAATTATTTGGACATGAGAAAGGTTCATTCACAGGCGCTGTAGATAGCCGTAAAGGTTATTTTGAGACAGTAAGTGGTGGTACTATTTTCTTGGATGAAATTGGCGAAATGCCCTTGGGAACGCAGGCAAGATTATTGCGTGTCTTAGAAACAGGTGAATTCATTCGTGTAGGTTCTTCTAAAGTACAAAAAACAGATGTACGTGTAATTGCTGCAACCAATAGAGAATTGATTGAGTTTACAGAAAAAGGAAAATTTAGAGAAGATTTATATTACAGATTGAACACGGTACCTATTCGTGTTCCCTCATTAAGAGACCGCAAAGAAGACATTCCTTTATTATTCAGAAAATTCGTAGTGGATTTTGCTGAAAAATATAAGACCAAACCCATTTATTTAGACGAAGAAGCAAGAGCACTTTTAACTGCATATGGTTGGCCTGGTAATGTGCGTGAATTAAAAAATATTGCTGAGCAAATTTCTGTATTGAGTAAAAACGACCATGTAGATGCAGCGCAATTGAATTTATTTTTACCAAAACATGTAGCAAATAAAATGCCAATGGTAACAGGTACACCTATAGGTGAATTTGCTAATGAGCGTGAAATTTTATACAAACTCTTTTTTGACATGAAAAAAGATGTCAACGAATTAAAGAAAATGTTTTTAGAGATTTTACAGAATCCTAGTTTATCAGGACAGGCGGCACATTTTACAAAAGAAGCTATCATCAACGAATTGAAGGAAGATATTGGCCCATCAAACAGTCCAATCTCCAATGTAAATATCCCAAGTGCTGCCATGCAATTACCGCATCATCAACCAGTGATTATCGATAATGACATGCAGAACCATTATGAAATAGAAGAGTCATTAAATATCATGGATAAAGAAAAAGAACTAATTTTAAAGGCACTTAAAAAACATAGAGGTCGTCGTAAAGATGCATCTACCGACCTTGGCATAAGTGAAAGAACATTATACAGAAAAATTAAAGAATACGACATTGAAGAATAAATTTTACATATTCAGCTACATCAGCCTTTGCTTTTTGTTTACTTCTTGTGGTATCTATAGTTTTAAGGACGCGATGATTCCTGACAATGTGAAGACCGTTAAGATTGGTTTTATTGACAATAGGGCAAAGTATGTCAACCCACAGCTAGCGCCCATGCTGACAGATAAGATCTTACAAAAAATTATTAACCAAACTAAATTAACTAGAACCAATAGTGACGACGCACATTATCAAATTTTTGCAACCATCACCAATTACGATCCTTCACAAACAGTTGGTGTGAGTGGACAATCAGCTGCAAGTAATAGATTGACTGTGACGGTGCATGTAGTTTTAAAAAAGACATTGGAAAATAAGGAACTTGAATTTGATGTGTCTCGTAATTTTGACTTTTCAGCCAATCTTACTTTGAATCAAGCAGAAAGTCAATTAATGGATGAAATTATTAGAAGCATAACAGATGATATTTTTAATCAAATTTTTTCAAACTGGTAAGCATGAGTGTAGTAATGATCAACGATTTAGTGAAACAATGGACTGGACATGCTTCATTAGAGGACATAGACACAGATACCCTTGAAAAATATGCATTGGATTATCCCTACGCACCAAGTTTGCAATTTCTATTAGCCAAGAAATACCAGATGATGGCCTCTCCTCTTTTGGATGCCCAATTATCTAAAACGACGGCCTATTTTCCATCTAGTTTTCATTTACATTGTATGATGCATCAAGTAGCTCAAAACAATGAACATACCCCATCAGATGCCAAATTAAATAGCCTACTCGACCAACAAGTTGCTCAATTCAATGAAAAAGTAGATGCGGCTGCTGCTTTGGATTATGAGAAAGAAACTACAGCAAGCCTTCAGAAAGACTATTTTGCCGCACAAGGCATTGAATTAGACCTCTCTAAGCTTCCTCAAGATAAATTTACCCAGCAGCTCAGAAGTTTCACTGCTTGGCTTAAAGTAATTAAAAACAAGGATGGAGTAGACCAAGTCGACCAAATTGCTGCATTAGCGCCAGATCAAGAGCAAATCATTGCTCAAATTGCCGAAAAAGCCAATGTTCCAGCCGATGTTTTAACCGAATCCATGGCAGAAATATGGGAAAAACAAGGAAATTGGAAGAAAGCGATTGCCACCTATGAAAAATTAAGTTTTATTTTTCCTGAAAAATCCGTTTATTTTGCATCCCGTATTGAACATTTAAAAAATAACAAATGATAACTTTCTTTTTAATATTAATCGTATTAGCCTGTCTTGCTTTAGGATTCATGGTATTGATCCAAAATCCAAAAGGTGGTGGATTAAACGCCAATGTGGGTGGTTTAAGTAACAATTTCATGGGCGTCAAGCAAACAACTGATGTACTTGAAAAAGGTACTTGGATCTTCGCATCTGTAATTGCAGTTTTAGCGATCACTTCTACCTTATTCTTAAGTGGTAATTCAAGCAATGGAAACAGCGTATTGGATAAGGTAAATACCTCAACAACTACAAGTCCAGCAACACAAGTGGCTCCTCCACCGCCGCCAGCTGCGATAGATACGAACAAAAAGTAATTCAACAAGAATGTGATTACATTCTGTTAACATAGAATTTTTCCCCGCCATCCCAATGGTGGGGATTTTTTTTGTATTTTAGTTGATATGAAAAAACTAGTTTCAATTTTAATTAGTGTTATTGTTTTCTATTTATTCTTTATAGTGCTTATTAAAAGCACAAATTTTAAAGGGGAGCAAGTCTATGTTCAATACAATAATGAAGGATTGAGTCAATTTGCAGATAGTTTGGTGGCTAAAAAAATCATCTTCGAAAAAACTAGTTTTTTACTAATTGCTAAAGTATTTAAAGTAGAAGATAAGATCAAGCCTGGTAAATTCCTTGTAAAGAGAAAAACCAATTTAATTGATATCATCAGAATGTTAAGAAACAATCGACAAGCGACTGTAAAACTGGTATTGAATAAAGTACGTACAAAAGGAGAATTTGCAAAACTAATTGCAACTGCCTTCGACAAAGACAGTGCGGAAGTGATGACCTTTTTAAGTAGCAACGATTCTTTAAAGGCTTTTGATACAGACACCACCCAACTATTCACCTTACTCATCCCAAATACTTATGAATTTTATTGGAGTAGTTCAATGGCAAAAATTTTAGGCAAATTACAAAAGGAGCAAATTTATTTTTGGAGTCAAAATAACCGTATTCAAAAAGCAGCCTCTAAAGGTATGCGACAAGATCAAATCTATACTTTGGCTTCTATTGTAGAAGAAGAAACAAATTATGACTCTGATAAATCCTTGATTGCAAGTGTTTACCAAAATAGATTAATAAAGCAAATGCCTTTGCAAGCATGCCCAACAATCAAATACGCGATGCAAGATTTCACCATCACCCGTATTTATGAAAAATATTTATCAAACGCCTCTCCATACAATACATACCGTGTAAAAGGTTTGCCACCTGGTCCTATTTGTACCCCAGCTGCTAAGACCATTGACTTAGTATTGGATGCGCCTAAAACTGATTATATTTACTTTGTTGCCAAAGCCGACTTCAGTGGTTACCATCATTTTAGTAATAACTATGCCGAACATGATCGATATGCAAAAGAATACCAAAAGAAACTAGACGAGTTCCAAGCTATTAAAGACAAGAAAAAAAATCCTTAATTAATTCAATTTTAAATACGCCCAGAATTACTTGAAAAAAATAGTTCAATACCTTCAAATCCCACTGCATTTTGCAAAGCAGAAAGCGAAGCGTATTGTCATTCCTGGATTCCAGCAAGTGAACTTATTTCAAGTGATTCAATTCTTATTTAAACAATTAAATACAATAGGGCTCTATGATCGTGCTTCTGCCATTTCTTTTAATTTGATTATGGCATTGCCTGCAGGATTCTTATTTTTATTTTCAATCATCCCTTATTTTCCAAAGAGTTTAAAAATTAAAAAGCAGATTCTTTCGATTTTTAAAGACATCTCACCTAATTCAAGTACCTATCGATTCATTTTAGATATTATAAATGACCTATTGAGCCAACACGTTGGTATATTCTCTTTCGGTTTTCTGTTATTGTTATTTTACGCTTCTAATGCAATGACAGGCATTATTAGAAGTTTTGATAAATCCATCATGCAAAACAGACCCTTCTTTCTGCATCAAAGAATGAGGGCCCTTCGTTTAACATTGATTTTAATGTTACTTGTTTTTGCTAGCTTATTGGTATTAATTGGACAGGATCAATTAACAACCCTTTTGAGAGAATTATTTGATATCAAAAGAAAAACAATTTTACCTTATTGGAACACCATTCGATGGGGCATCATTGTTTTGCTTTTATTTTATGGCAATGCATTTATTTACAAGTATGCACCGCATGTAAAAGAAAAATGGGCCCTACTTTCTCCTGGAGCTATCCTCTCGACTGCATTAATGTTGGTGACCACCTTAGGCTTTTCATACTGGGTTAATAATTTCGGAAGCTATAGTAAAATTTATGGTTCAATAGGAACAGTACTTGTAGTCATGACATTGATTTACATCAATGCACTTATTTTACTGATTGGTTTTGAGTTAAATGTAAGTATAGAAATACTCAAAAAAGAACAAGACCAGGTAGACTACTTTAACTAAAAAAAATGAGCCTCTTTTTGGGAGACTCATTTTATAATCAAATTTTAATTAGACCAATTTTATTTATTAGCCATATCTGGTATTTCAGCCACTTTGTAGGCACCTGCATCCAATTTTGCCTTGGTCTCACTAAATGCTTTTAAAGTTAAATCAATCTCCTCCTGCGTATGCACTGCAGTAGGAATCAATCTGTAAATGATATGTCCTTTTGGAATCACTGGATATACCACAATAGAACAGAAAATTTTATAATTCTCTCTGATATCCATCACCATGGCAGTCGCTTCTTCTACTCCACCTTTCATGTATACAGGAGTCACAACAGAATCTGTTTTACCAATATCAAACCCTCTTTCCTTCAATCCATTTTGTAAAGCCAATGCATTCTTCCATAAATTTGCTTTCAGTTCTGGCTTTGATCTTAACAATTCTAAACGCTTTAAGTTACCTACCACATATGGCATTGGCAAACTTTTTGCAAAGATCTGCGAACGAATATTATAACGGATATAATCAATGATATTTTTAGGCCCAGCCATAAACGCACCAATCGATGCCATACTTTTAGCAAATGTAGAGAAGTATAAATCAATTTCATCCTGACAGCCTTGTGCCTCTCCTGCACCTGCACCTGTTTCGCCTAATGTACCAAATCCATGCGCATCGTCCACTAATAAACGGAATGGTACTTTCTTTTTCAATGCAGCAATCTCTTTAAGACTACCCTGATCTCCCGCCATTCCAAATACACCTTCTGTAATCACTAATATACCGCCTGATTGTTGTTTATCAACCAATGCTTGTGCTCTATGTAATTGTTTTTCACAATCTTCTACATCGTTGTGTTTAAATACAAATCGGTGTCCTGGAATCATTCTTAACGCATCAATGATACATGCATGACATTCTGCGTCATACACCACTACATCATGTCGACCACAGATGGAATCAATGGCACTCATGATCCCTTGATATCCATAGTTCATTAGAATTGAATCTTCTTTATGCACAAATTCAGCCAATTCTTTTTCTAATTGTTCGTGTAAGTCACTATTTCCACTCATCATTCTTGCACCCATCGGCAAGGCTAAACCATATTGAGCAGATCCGTCTGCATCTGCCTTACGCACTTCTGGATGATTGGCTAAACCTAAATAATTATTTAGACTCCAAACAATCATTTCTTGACCTCTAAATTTCATTCTAGAGCCTATTTCTCCTTCTAATTTTGGAAATGCAAAATAACCATGCGCTCTTTCACGATGTTGACCAAGTGGTCCATAGTTTTTAATCAGTCTTTCAAATATATCTGCCATAGGTTTGTAATTATAGCCACAAATTTAATAATTTTTTCGCTTACTAAGCCTATAATTATACGTATTTTGCAGTCTTAAAATCATGTGAACATGCGTATTTACTCCATTTTATGTTTTTTGCTACTGTCTCTTGTAAGCAATGCACAGGCCCCAAAATCAATCCAATCAAGCAAACCTAAACTGATTGTGGGAATAGTGATTGATCAAATGCGATGGGATTATATCAATCAATTTAAATCCCATTTCACATCACAACATGGTTTTATGCGCTTTTTAAATGAAGGCGCTAGTTGTAATAATAACTTCATTCCTTATGTACCCACTGTTACTGCTTGTGGACATGCTGCAGTTTATACCGGTTCGACACCTGCAATCCATGGCATTGCAGGAAACCAATGGTACGATAACTATCAACAAAGGACAGTCTATTGTGTTGAAGATCCAACAGTTGTTTCTGTAGGTGTGGAAGGCAGTTCTGCCGGAAAAATGAGTCCAGTCAATGTTTGGACGACAACACTTGGGGATGAAATAAAATTGGCGAATAATTTTAGAAGTAAAGTATTTGGCATCTCCATTAAAGATAGAGGTGCCATCATCCCTGCTGGTCATAGTGCCGATGGGGCTTTTTGGTATGATAGCAAATCGGGTAATTTTATCAGCTCAACCTATTATGGAAAAAGCTTGCCAAAATGGGTAGCTGAATTCAATGGTCAGCACAGAGTCGACAGTTTATATGCAAAGGGTTGGAACTTGAGTTTAGCAAAATCTATCTATGAAGCAAATTGTGATGGGGATATCAACGCCTATGAATCCACCCCTTTAGGTGCCGAACAAAAAGGATTCCCTTATGTATTGTCTCAATTTATTGGAAAGGATTATGGTAAAATCTCCTCTACTCCATACGGCAATAGCATTGTTGCAGAAATGGCAGAAAAGGCCTTGGTGAGTGAGCAATTAGGCAAGGATGATATCACAGATTTATTGGCAATCAGTTTTTCTTCTCCAGATTACATTGGTCATTCATTTGGTCCAAATTCTTGGGAAACCTTTGACGGTTATATCAAGCTTGATGCAGTCATCGCGCAGCTGTTTGCTAGTTTAGATCAACAAGTTGGAAAAAATAATTACACCGTATTTTTAACAGCAGACCATGCTGTAGCTAATATCCCTGACTATTCTAAAAAACATAAAATTCCAGGTGGCTTGATTAGTGAATCAGGTATTAAAAAAGAATTGGGACAATTGTTGTTAAAGCAAGGCTTGAGCGATAAATTAATTACTGCAATCAATGAATACAATATTCATTTCAACCATCCTTTAATGGATAGTCTTGGTATAAGTCAAGATAAAATGGTTCAATTAGTGCGTCAATATGTGGAGCAAAAACCAGGCATAGTGCAAGTAGTTGAGGCACGTAAAGCGGCGACTGCTGCATTACCTGAGCAACTAAGAGAAAGAATAGTGAATGGCTATACACCTCAAAGAAGTGGTGATTTGTTCATTGTAACTAAATCGGGCTATATGGATGGTTATGCCACTGGAACAAACCATGGGGTTTTCTATAATTACGACGCGCATATTCCATTGTTATGGTATGGTAATGGTATCAAAAAAGGACAAGTGAATTCGGTGAATTATATGACTGATATTGCACCCACAGTTACCACACTTTTAGGTATTCAAATGCCAAGTGGTGCCATTGGGAAGCCTATTTTAGAAGTTTTAAAGTAAGCTCACAACAGCAATTATAGCAATTTGACCCAAAATGAGTAAAATCATACTTAAAGGATCATCAATATCTAATGGATTGCGTAAATTGCACCCAGCATTTAAAATCAATTAAAAATATAAAAATAACATCATGAAAAAATTAGCTACTGTATTATTTGCTACTGTATTATTATTAGCTGCAAACACTGCTTCTGCAAACTGTGGTAAGAAAGATTGTAAAGACTGTAAGAAAGAAGCCAAAGCACACAAATGTGATAAGAACTGTATGAAAGATGGCAAGTGTAAAGAAATGAAAAAGAAAGGATAGTCATCTCATTCTAGTAAATAATTTAGACCACTTTATTTGGTCAAAAAATAGCCACTTCATTGAGTGGCTATTTTTATTTTTAACAATAAAAGTTGTTGAAAAATTAAGCTAATCTTTTTTGCAAATTACTATCCAATGCATCCAAGAATTCTTCTGTATAAACATAGTGTTCCCCATGCTTCACTTTATTTCCGTGCACACATACAGCTAAGTCTTTAGTCATGATGCCAGACTCCACTGTTTCAACACAAACTTCCTCTAATGCTTTGGAAAAACGAATCAATTCTTGGTTATTGTCCAACTGACCTCTAAATTCTAAGCCTCTTGTCCATGCAAAAATAGATGCAATTGGATTTGTAGAAGTCCTGTTGCCTTTTTGATGCTCACGGAAGTGACGTGTCACAGTACCATGTGCTGCTTCTGCTTCCATGACTTTACCATCGGGCGTAATTAATGTAGATGTCATTAAACCCAATGAACCAAAGCCTTGTGCTACTGTATCAGACTGAACATCACCATCATAGTTCTTACAAGCCCATACAAAATTACCATTCCACTTTAAAGCACTCGCTACCATATCATCAATCAAACGATGCTCATAAGTGATACCTGCATCTTTATATTTTGTTACGAATTCATTTTGATATACCTCTTCAAAAATATCTTTGAAACGGCCATCATATTTTTTTAAGATGGTATTTTTTGTAGATAAATACAAAGGCCATTTTTTTGCTAATGCTTGATTAAAACATGCTCTAGCAAATCCATAGATACTTTCATCTGTATTGTACATGGCCAATGCCACACCATCTCCTTTGAAATTAAATACTTCAAACTCTTGCACTGTGCCGTCTTCGCCTTCAAACTTTACTGTTAATTTACCTTTTCCTTTTGTAACAAAATCTGTTGCACGAT
>RFSD01000039.1 GCA_009924165.1 Chitinophagia bacterium
AAATTGATTGTTTAATGCGTATAGTCCATGTTAGTGCGGAATGTTACCCCATGGCGAAAGCTGGTGGTTTGGGGGATGTGGTGGGTGCTTTACCAAAATACCAACAAAAAATTGGGCAGCAAGCAATGGTGGTGATGCCGATGTACAGGACCTCTTTTTTAGAAAAAACAAGTTGGGATGTGGTGCATAAAGGCGATGCTAATTTAGGTGATTGGCAATTTAATTACACCATTATTCAAGAACAATCTGGTCAACTTGGGTATCCTTTGTTTCTAGTAGATATTCATGGTTTATTAGATCGTCCAAAGATTTATGGTTACAAAGACGACGCGGATCGTTTTATAGGATTTCAAATAGCAGTAGTTGATTGGCTTAAAAGTTGGAAGCAAGCACCAGATATAGTGCATTGTCATGACCATCAAGCTGGTTTAGTTCCTTTTATGATGAAGTATTGTTATGCTTATCAACAACTCGCATCCATTAAAACTATTTTAACCATCCACAATGCACAATATCATGGCTCAATTGGATGGGATAGAACAAATTTAATTCCAAAATGGGATACCTGGAAAAGGGGCATGCTTGAATGGGATGGATGCATTCATCCTTTGGCTAGCGCAATTAAATGCGTAGACAAAGTGACCACGGTGAGTCCAACTTATTTGCAACAACTTAAATATCAATCCAATGGTTTGGAGGCCTTATTTGAATATGAACAAGGAAAATGCATTGGTATTTTAAATGGGATAGACAATGAGGTATGGAATCCTGATACAGATCCAATGATCAACTATCATTACCACCTTCAAAATTTTGAACATGAAAAGCAAAAAAATAAATTAGAAATTTGCACAAAATTTCATTTGGACTTTAATAAGCCTTTGATAGTTTTCATTGGCAGATTAGTGTATGAGAAAGCAGCTGATATTTTACCTGGTGCAATTCAACATGCATTAGACAAAACCAATTGTGGTGCAAATTTTTTATTGATTGGGGCAGGAGAAACCCAAGTAGAATCTGCTTTAAATTATTTGGTGCAATTGTATCCTGGGGTCTATAATACCTATATAGGTTACGACGAAAAAATTGGACATGAAGCCTATGCTGCAGCAGATTTTTTATTAATGCCTAGTAGGATTGAGCCATGTGGTTTGAATCAGATGTATGCACTAAGGTATGGAACAATTCCAATGGTGAGAGATACGGGAGGATTGCATGATACTGTCATTGATATGGGAGACGAAGGTGGGTTTGGTATTCGATTTTTAAATGCCAATGAAGCAGATATAGTGCATGCAATAGAAAGAGCGATCGAAGTGTACAAGCATAAATCAAAGATGAAACAAATGATCACAGATGCCATGTCGATTGATCATAGTTGGGAATCTGTTGTGAGCAATTTGAATCGCATTTTTGTATTAACACAGTTTAATTCGGCTTCTTTAAATCAACATATTAAGAACACCTATCATTTTAGTGCATTCAGTTCTGGATTCGTAGATATCCTAGCTGCAGAGCAAACGCCAGATAATCCTGGATGGTACCAAGGTACTGCTGATGCCGTTAGACAGTCCCTGAGACATTTAGATAAAATGGACTTTGAATATGTACTTATTTTAAGTGGGGATCAATTGTATCAAATGGACTTTAGCAAAATGATTGAAGCACACAAAAAAAGTGGTGCTGCATTATCTATCGCGACTATTCCCGTTGGTGAAAGAGAAGCGCCAGAGTTTGGTATACTAAAATCAAATGATGAAAATGTGGTCACTTCATTTATTGAAAAACCAAGTAAAGATGTTTTATCAGCATGGACAAGTGATACAGGGGAGCAAATGCAATCACAAGGCAGAAATTATTTGGCTTCTATGGGTATTTATGTTTTCAATAAAGACATTTTATATACACTTTTAAATGAGGTGCATGCCAAAGCAACAGATTTTGGAAAAGAAATCATTCCAGATTCAATTGCGCATTATAAAGTGATTAGTTATCAATATGATGGTTATTGGACTGATATTGGAAATATTTATTCTTTTTTTGAAGCAAATATTGCCTTAACTGCAGACATTCCGCCATTTAATCTATTTGACAGTGCAAAAACAATTTACACAAGGTCAAGAATGCTACCTCCTGCAAAAATTAGTGGCACCATCATCAATAAAGCCATTATTGCAGAAGGATCTATCATTCATGCAAAAGAAATTAAACAATCTGTGATTGGTATAAGATCTAGAATTGGAGAAGGGACAGTGATTAAAAACGCCTATATCATGGGTTGTGATTATTATGAAACCATTGAACAAATTCATCAAAAAACCCTGTCCGGGAAACCTATTTTAGGTATTGGCGAACGATGCATCATCGAAGACGCTATTGTAGATAAAAACTGTTCTATAGGCAATGATGTACATATTAAAGGGGGTGCACATTTAGAAAAAGTGGATCATCCTTTATATACCATTAAGGATCACATCATTGTCATAAAAAAAGGGGCAATCATACCTAACGGGTATAAAATTTAATAATACATTCGAACAATTATAAATAAGAAAAACAATGAATACAGCTTATACCGGCGAGAAAGTAAAAATGAGTTTCTGGCAAATTTGGAATATGTGTTTTGGATTTTTCGGAATTCAATTTGGATGGAGTTTACAAATGGGCAATATGAGTGCGATCTATGAATTCCTTGGTGCAGCACCCGATGAGATCCCAGGATTGTGGTTGGCTGCTCCAATGACGGGTTTGATTGTGCAGCCGATCGTTGGTTATTTGAGTGATAGAACATGGCATCCAAAACTTGGAAGACGACGTCCCTTCTTTTTAATTGGGGCTATTTTAAGTTCCGCATTATTATTTGTAATGCCTAATTCTCCCACTGTATGGATGGCGGCTGGGGTCTTGTGGATTTTAGATTCAAGTATTAACATTACGATGGAACCATTCAGGGCTTTTGTGGCAGATAATTTAAATGAAAAACAACGTTCATTTGGTTTTGCTATGCAGAGTATGTTTATTGGATTGGCATCTTTCATTGCAGGTTACTTGCCTCAGTTATTAGCGAATTGGTTTGATGTGTCTAGAGATAAAATCAATGGATCTATTCCGCAGAATATTTTAATGTCTTTCTATATTGGGGGTGCAGTATTTTTCGTATCTGTTTTATATACTATTATTACTAGTAAAGAATATCCTCCTTCTAATCCTTCAAAAAAGGAAGATACTGAAACACCTCAATTAGGTATAGTACAAGAAATAATACATTCTATCAAACACATGCCTATACAAATGAAAAGGTTGGCATTGGTTAATTTCATTACTTGGCCTGGTTTGTTTTTAATGTGGTTTTATTACAGTACAGGTGTGGCAACCCAGATTTTCCATGGTGACCCAGCTACTAATAGCGAAGTTTTTACATTAGGATTAGAGCACGCTAATACAACTTCTGCAATTTTGAATTTGGTGACTTTTGGATTTTCATTTACGCTACCATTTTGGGTGAGTCGTATCGGGAAAAAATATACACATACTCTATGTTTAATGATAGGTGGCTTGGGCTTGGTTTCAGTCTACTTTGTAGATCAACCTAATCTTTTATATGTTAGTATGGGATTAGTAGGTATTGCTTGGGCATCTATTTTATCTATGCCTTATTCAATGCTTGCAGGCTTCATTCCTGAACATAAAATGGGGATCTACATGGGTATCTTTAATTTCTTCATCGTATTACCTGAAATCATAGCATCCATGAAGTACAATCAAGTACAAGTTCTATTAAGATCAACAGATGCAGATTTTAGTAAAGCAACTATTGCAGTTAATTATCCCGGTGTAAAAGTTCTAAAAATACATCATTTTGAAAATGGACATTATATAGCAGTAGATTTAGAAATTGGTGCGATCGCGAAACCTGGTAATGTTCAATTAAAAATTACAGCTACTGGTAAGACAACTAATTTTAATTGGCCTTTACTTCCAAGAAGAAAAAACAGAGGTGTTGATTTTGCACAAGGATTAAGTGCTGCCGATTTGATTTATTTTTTAATGCCTGATCGTTTTAGTAATGGCGATCCAACTAATGATCAAATTCCTGGATTAAAAGACCAGTCCTTAAACAGATCAGAAATCTTTTTAAGACATGGAGGGGATTTGCAAGGTGTGGCCAAACATTTGGATTATATGCAAAAGCTAGGGGTAACTTCTTTATGGATGACACCCGTTGTAGAAAATGATATGCCTGATAGAACTGAACATGGCTATGCTGCAACCAATAACTACAAAACAGAAACCAGATTTGGTGGGGACAAAGCTTATTTAGCATTAAGTGATAGTTTGCATAAAAGAGGGATGAAATTAATTCAAGATATTGTGTACAATCATTTTGGAAGATTTCATTTTTTAGTGCAAGACGCGCCAGATAAAAACTGGTTGCATCAATGGCCAACTTATACTCAAACACATTATAGAGAACAAGCCGTTTTTGATCCATACCATTCGGCAGCTGATGCGAAACGAATGATAGACGGTTGGTTTACAACAGAAATGCCAGATATCAATCATGAGCATCCAATGGTCGAAAAATACTTGACGCAAAATGCCATTTGGTCGGTTGAAACTTTTGGCGTGGACGCATTTAGAGTAGATACCTATAAGTACTGCAATGTAGAGGTGATGAATCGTTTGAATAAAGCATTATTAGACGAGTATCCTAAAATATTTACATTCGGAGAATGCTGGGTGGATGGGGTAGCATCACAAGCATATTACGTGGAGAACAATTTTAATCTCCCTTTTAAAAGTAATTTAAAAGCAACTTCAGATTTTAGTTTGCTTTTTGGAGGTATCATGCCAGCTTTGAATGAGGCCAATGGTTGGTCAACTGGGGTCATCAAATTATACAATACTTTGGCGTCTGATTTTTTATATAAAAAAGCCAATAACAATGTCACATTTTTAGACAATCATGACATGACAAGAATCCATTCTTCTTTGGGAGAAAGTATTCCAAAAACCAAGATGGCTTATGCATGGTTGTATACATGTAGAGGCATCCCTCAATTATATTATGGGTCTGAAATTTTGATGAAAGGGATTTCGAATCCTGATGGTTGGGTAAGACTTGATTTTCCGGGAGGATGGGAAGGAGATCAAAAAAATGCATTCACAGAAACTGGTTTATCTAGTGATGAAGCAGACTTTTTACATTATGTACAAGCACTTGGTTCGTATCGTACAAAATCTTCGGCACTTAAGACTGGGGATATGATGCAATATATTCCTGAAGATGGATTGTATGTGTATTTTAGATATGACAGTAACCAAACCATCATGTGTGTCATGAATACAGACAATAAATCAAGAAATGTTAACTTGTTAAAATATGCTGAAAGAACAACTGGATTTAAAGGCGGGAAAGAGATCATTTCTGGAAATCAAATTGGAGCATCATTTTCGATTCCTGCAATGAGTATGCAAATAATAGAATTAACTAAGTAACTATGTCTAAATACGAAGCATTACATTTTGTAGATACTGCACAAGCAGTATGGAACTATTCGCTCTTTACTGACGAAGATGTGCATGCTTTTCAACATGGGACACATTCTACTTTATACCAATTATTTGGCAACAAACAGATTGAAGTATTGGGTGTACATGGAACTTATTTTAGTGTGTGGGCTCCAAATGCCACTGCAGTTAATGTTACCGGAAATTTTAATCATTGGAACAATGAGGCGCATCCATTAAAAGTAAGACTAGATGCTTCTGGTATCTGGGAAGGTTTCATTCCAAATGTTGGACATGGGGAGGTTTATAAATACCATATTCATGGCTATAAAGGGGTGAAATTAGATAAGGGAGATCCCTATGCACACTTTTGGGAGTTAAGGCCAGAAACAGCATCTATTACATGGCAGACAGCCTATCAATGGAAGGACCAGCAATGGTTGGAGGATAGAAAAATCAAGAATAGAATAGACCAACCTTATTCGGTGTATGAAGTCCATTTGGCTAGCTGGATGCGACCAGATAAATTCAATTCTGATAGGTTTAACAGTTATATTCAATTAATCGATTTATTGGTGCCTTATGTAAAAGAAATGGGCTTTACACATGTAGAATTAATGCCTGTGATGGAACATCCATTTGATGGTAGTTGGGGTTATCAAGGTGCAGGATTTTTTGCACCCACTTCTAGGTTTGGGAATCCGCAAGAATTTGCAGCATTAGTTGATGCTTTTCATCAAGCAGGTATTGGGGTGATTTTGGACTGGGTGCCATCTCATTTTCCATATGATAGTCATGGATTATTTATGTTTGATGGTGCCAATACCTATGAGTATGCAGACATGCGAAAAGGATTTCATCCAGATTGGAATTCATATATTTTTAATTACAAAAGAGGCGAGGTCAAGTCTTTCTTAATTAGTAGTGCTAAGTTTTGGTGTGATCAATTTCATATTGACGCGCTAAGAGTGGATGCAGTAAGTTCTATGTTAAGATTGGATTATAGTAGAGAAGAAGGACAATGGGAACCCAATGAATTTGGAGGGAATGGTAATATAGAAGCGATTGAATTCATCAAAGATTTAAATATCACTTTATACCGAGATTTCCCAGAAATACAAACCATTGCCGAGGAGGCATCAGATTGGCCAGGCATAAGTCAGCCTGTGTTTATGGATGGATTGGGTTTTGGAATGAAATGGATGATGGGGTGGATGCATGATACTTTGGACTATTTTAAACTAGATCCTATCATGCGTTCTGGAGCGCAGGATAAATTTAGTTTTTCCATGATGTATTATTACGATGAACATTTTATGTTGCCATTAAGTCATGACGAAGTAGTGCATGGAAAAAGCCCCATGTTGTATAAAATGCCAGGTGATGAATGGCAAAAATTTGCAAATCTTAGATTGATGTATTCCTATATGTTTTTGCACCCAGGTGCGAAACTATTATTCATGGGGAATGAATTTGCTGTTACAAAAGAATGGGATTTTCAGTCAGAATTACAATGGGACTTATTGCAATATCCAAGTCATGGTGGCATGAAACATTGTGTACAACAATTAAACGCTTTATACAAAGAAAATCCTGCTTTGTATGAACTACAATATGAAACGAGGGGATTTGAATGGGTGGAAATGAATCAACGTCAAGAGGGGATTATTGCATTTAAAAGAAATGGGAAAGATCACAAAGAATCAATTTTAGTGGTCTTTAATATGACACCTGTTCCTAGGTATCATGTGCCGATTCATGTATATGGCAAAACCAATTGGGAGGAAATATTCAATTCGGATGCCAAAGCTTTTTGGGGTACAGGTAACATAAATAATAAGGATGTACAAGGCGTATCGGTAGATGGCACCAATGAATGGCAGGTATTACATCTAGATTTACCACCCTTAGCCGCAATTGTTTTGAAGTAAAGCACATTTTTTTGCAAGTTTTGCACATTGTGGAAATCTGGGAATAAGTTAACAATTAGTTTAAATAAGGGTTGGACCTTTGTATCATAATCAAACCCTGTGTTATGAAAACAAGTAACAAAGCTTTAATGTATGATGCAGTATCAGAAATGATACAATTACATGCATTTGATCATTTATTAGATGCGGAGTTGGCAATTTTCAAAAATGTATTAAATCAATGGGTTGCAGAAGAGCATGAGACTGCTTTAAATGATAAACTTTTTGTTTATCTGAATAAAGTAAACTTCTTTGTAGAAAATATTTCTCCTGCAGCAATTCAATTATGGTTTTATGCATTGTCTTATAATAATTTTTCTATATTGAATGTTGGAACTGCATTACAAGACAACAATATTGAAATGACCTATTAAAATAGTTGGGTTTCAAGTAAAAAAAAGACCACTCAAATTGAGTGGTCTTTTTTTTATAAGTTGGTATTGGGTTAGAATAATCCACCTTTTTTCAAAGTTGTTTTTCCTTCACCAATTTTGAAACCATTATTGTACACTTCTACTAGGTATTCGCCTTCAACAAACTTAGCACTTTGTTTGATATCATAGCTAACTGGTAATATAGCATTTTGAACATATTGTACTGCAATTTTATTTGAATACGCTTTAGTGCCATCTTCTCTAGTATTGATTTTACCGCCTTCTGTAAAGCTTACACCATTTGGCGCAGTGATACAAACGTATAAATCTTGAGTACCAGATGGGGTGATTTTATTTTTGTCAATTTGGAAAGACAAACGAATGGTATTCGCACGCTTTGCAGATTTTGTTACTTTTTCAGTTCCGTCATCTTTTACTCTTACAGCTTGAATGCTAAAAGAAGAAGCATGTAAAGTTGAACCTAGATCTTGTAATCTTTCCTTCTCTTTTGTTGTGGAATTTAGATTGGTATTTAGGTTTGTATTTTCAGTCGTTAATACTTCATTCTTAACAGTCAATACTTTATTCTCTTCTTGTGCTTTTGCTAAATCAGAGAATAAACCAGCTACTTTACCATTTAATTCGGCAATCATAGATTTAGCTTCTGCTAATTCTTTATCAGTTGCTTCCTTTTTACGTAAGATATTGCTGATATTTGATTTCAGTTGTTGAATATCATTTGATTTAGACAATAAATCACCTTGTAATTGGGTGTTTTGTTGTGTCAAAGAATCTGCTTTAGCAGAAACAGCTATAAAATCTGCTTGAATCGCATTCTTAGCACTATCTAAGTTATTTACTTGTGTGGTGTAATTCGTAATAATTTCTGTCTTAGAGGTGCTAAAGTAAATCCATGAACCGATAAGGGCAATTGCCAATAAGCCAATAATAATTTTCCCTCCGTTACCTGAAGTTTCGTTGCTCATAAGAAAATGTGTTTATTTATTTGCAAATATATTAAAAAAACAGCATTCCTGTATATCTTTGAAGATGCCTATTTCCAAAATTTTATCCAATTGGAAAAATAATGTCTTCGACGCAGTCTATTGGCTGGAGGGGGAAGAGTCTTTTTATATAGATCAGTTGGTACAATATGCAGAACACAAATTACTGCCAGAGGCAGAACAAGCCTTTAATTTGACTGTTTTTTATGGCAAAGATGCAGATTGGGCGGAAGTAATCAATGCTTGTAAACGTTATCCTGTTTTTGCAGAAAAGCAAGTGGTAATTATTAAAGAAGCGCAACACATGAATTCATTGGATAAATTAGTCTCCTATATTGAAAATCCATTGAACTCAACCATACTTGTGGTGGCCCATAAGGACAAAAATGTAGATGGACGATCCGCCTTGGCCAAATTACTCAAAACCAAAGCTGTTGTTGTTAGTACAAAAAAAATGTACGATAATAAATTACCTGAATGGGTGAATCAGTGGGTGGCAGACAATGGCTATCAAATTAACCCTAAGGCGGTTCAGATCATTGTGGATCATATTGGCAATGATTTAAGCAGGATTAAAAATGAATTAGAAAAATTGATGGTGAATTTAGGGGATCGAAAAAAAATCACCGAAGACGATATCGAAAAATATATTGGCATTAGTAAGGAATTCAATGCTTTTGAATTCCAAGATGCCATTGCAAATAAAAAATTCTCTAGGGCCATTCAAATGATTCAATATTTTGAATCTAATCAAAAAGCGGCGCCCATCCAGTTGATTCTTCCAACCCTTTATGGTTTTTTTAGTAAATTATATGCAGTTTATGGATTAGGAACCAATGACGAAAAAAGAATCATGGCGGAAGTAGGGTTGAATTTCTTTTCAATTAAAACCACCATGGCAGCTACCAGACATTATAATTATGCTAAAGTGGAACAAATACTATTGTTAATCCATGAATACAATTTGCGTGTATTAGGCATCAACGATGCAAGTAATACTGATGCAGACTTATTAAAAGAATTGGTCGTTAAAATAATGTCTTAATCTAATTTTCTTCGTACTTAGCTAAGATTGATGATGCAGTTATTTTGTCTTGATGTAGTTGGTTTTTTAATGCGTCTAAACCGTCGAACTTGACTTCGCCTCTTATAAATTCATAGACCATCACTGTAATAAATTGTTCGTAAATGTCTTGATCGAAATTAAAAATATTGACTTCAATTACTTTCTTTTGACCATCCACTGTTGGGCGAATCCCAATATTCATCATTCCATCCAATATCACATTGTTGGTGCATTCCGCCTTCACTTTCACAGCATAGACACCATTTGCTGGAATCAACTTCTCCTCGTCATTGATGTGTAAATTAGCGGTAGGATACCCAATTGTTCTACCTAATTGATTTCCTCTTACTACAAAACCTTCAAAGCAGTAGGCATAGCCTAATAAATCATTGGCCTTTTTGATTTGTTGTTCAGAGATATAATTTCTGATCAAAGTAGAACTTATTATTTCATTTTGAACAAGCTGCTCAATGATTTCTTCTACCTGAAAATGCAATTTAGCACCCATTGTTTTCAATAATTCAATATTTCCATTTCTGCCTTTTCCAAAATGATGATCATAGCCTACAATGACAGTATTGGGTTTAAAATAATGGAATAAAAAATCTTCCACATACTGATCTGCAGTCATATTGGAGAATTGGTAATCAAAATTGATGATTACAAGGTGGTCTATCCCGGCAGCCTCCAATAATTGAATCCTTTCTTTGATACTAGTTAGCTGCTTTATTTCTCCAGGTACAGAGGAAATGACTTTTCTTGGATGTGGATGAAATGTGATGATGATGGTTTCTCCCTGTACTTTTTGAGCCAATAGCTTCATTCTTTGAATGATTTGTTGGTGTCCTTTATGAACGCCATCAAAAGCGCCCATTGTTACAATGGCGTCCTTAAATTGGGGCAGGGAACTTAAATCGTAGTGAACCTTCATCTTTATCTTGTAAATAAGGTACAAATGTAAAACAATTGTACCTTTGTTGTAAAATCAATTTATAGCCATGTCACTGTATGCTCAGCGCGGCGTTTCCGCTCAAAAAGAAGAAGTTCATGCCGCCATTCAGGATTTAGACCAAGGCTTGTATCCAAATGCTTTTTGTAAATTATACGCCGATTTTTTAGGGGGCAGTCAAGACCATATTAATATCATGCATGCCGATGGTGCAGGTACAAAAAGTATTTTAGCTTATTTATATTGGAAAGAAACTGGTGATGCCTCTGTTTGGAAAGGTATTGCACAGGATGCTATTGCAATGAACCTGGATGATTTATTATGCGTGGGTATCTATGATCAAATTTTATTTTCTTCTACGATTGACCGCAACAAATTATTAATCACTGGAGAAGTGATTAGTCAGGTGATCAATGGCACACAAGCTTTTTTTAATACACTAAAAGATTTTGGCGTACAGATTGCTTTTTTAGGAGGAGAAACTGCAGATGTAGGTGATGTGGTAAGAACAATAGCGGTGAATGGAACTATGACTGCAAGATGGCCTAAATCAAAATTAATCACCAACGATCTAATTGCACCTGGGCAAGTGATTGTGGGCTTCTCGAGTTTTGGCAAAGCCAATTATGAAACCGAATACAATAGTGGATTAGGAAGTAATGGTTTAACCAGTGCAAGACATGATATCTTATCGCATCATTATGCCACGGCTTTTCCAGAATCATTTGAACCAACCTTAAAAGACGAAGTTGTTTATTTAGGAAAAAATAGGATGACGGATATGCTTTCTATAGAAGGGTTTGGAGCGATTAGTGTAGGTAAATTATTACTAAGTCCAACACGTACCTACGCGCCACTTGTAAAGGCAATTTTGACCAAACACTTTGATGAAGTTAAAGGGATGATCCATTGCAGTGGAGGTGGTCAAACAAAATGCATGAAATATTTGCCAGGCAATATGCGTATTGTAAAAAATAATTTATTTGATGCGCCTCCTATTTTTAAATTGATACAAGCCAATTCTGGAGCGAATACAAAAGAGATGTACCAGGTATTTAATATGGGCCATCGTTTAGAAATTTTCACAGATGCAAGTGCTGCCGACCATTTAATTGAGATTGCAAAAGGATTAGGTATAGAAGCGCAAGTAGTGGGTTATGTGGAAGCCTATGAAAAAAAGGAATTGATTTTAGAAGGAAGTTTTGGAAAGGAAATTTTTAGCTATTAATTTTAATCTATTAACACGAACTATATGAGTGAAATTGTTGTACAAATTGAACATGCAAATATTTATCAAAGTGGTAGCCTAATTTTGCAGGATGTCTACTTGAATGTTCAAAAAGGTGAATTTGTTTACCTAGTTGGAAAAACAGGTACAGGTAAAAGTAGCTTATTAAAGACTTTATATGGTGAATTGACTTTGACAGAAGGGGTAGGTCATGTTGTAGGTTTTAATTTAAAAGAGATGGACTGGAAAAAATTACCCTTTTTAAGAAGGAATCTAGGGGTTGTTTTCCAAGATTTTCAATTATTGTCAGATCGAAATGTGAACGAAAATTTAAGTTTCGTTTTAAAAGCTACTGGCTGGCAGGATGAACAATTGATTCAACAAAAAATAGACGATGTTTTGAATAAAGTAGGACTTCAGAATAAGGGATTCAAGATGACCTACGAAATGAGTGGTGGGGAGCAACAAAGAGTGGATATTGCTCGCGCAATGTTAAATTCACCAAAAATGATCCTTGCGGACGAACCAACTGGTAGTTTAGACCCTGAAACATCGGATGAAATCATGCATTTATTGTTCCAAATTGCCAAAGAAGATGGAACTGCCATCATCATGGCGACCCATGATTATATGGTCGTAAATAAGTTCCCAGCACGCACCTTGACCACCGAGGGAGGTCGCCTTGTTGAAAAGGGGTAGATTTTGTCCACATTTCAATCTAAATACACCCATTCCCCTTGTCTTTTTGACTGATTTTTCTTATGTTCGCAGACAATTTAAAGCGTTACAAAAGTGAGATTAAAGTCATTAGAAATCAAGGGGTTCAAGAGTTTTGCTGACAAAACCATAGTCAGTTTTGACGAGGGTATAACAGGTATCATTGGACCAAATGGTTGCGGTAAAAGTAATATCATAGATAGTATAAGATGGGTAATAGGAGAATCAAAGATTTCAGCACTAAGATCTGAAAATTTAGACTCATTGGTTTTCAATGGATCTAAAACCAGAAATGCAAGTAGCATGGCAGAAGTGAGTTTGACTTTCGAGAATACTAAAAATTTATTGCCAACAGAATTTAGCACCATCACGGTGACCCGTCGTTATTATAAAAATGGCGAGAGTGAATATCGTTTGAATGATGTTTCTTGTCGTTTAAAAGATATCCATAATTTATTTATGGACACTGGTGTGAGTACAGATAGTTATGCCATTATTGAATTAGGTATGGTGGATGACATTATCAGTCGTAAAATGTTAGAACAAGCAGCTGGGATCACCATCTACAAAACAAGAAAAAAAGAAGCGAAGAATAAATTAGACGCAACAGAGCAAGATTTATCACGTATCGAGGATTTGTTGTTTGAAATCAATAACCAATTAAAGACGTTAGAGAATCAAGCGAAGAAAGCAGAGAAATATTTTGAGATTAAAAAAGATTATAAGGAAACAGCCATTGAATTGGCAATTGCTTCTTTGGAAGGGTTCAATTTAACTTATAAGGAATTAACAGAACAACAAGAAACCGAGACTGATAAGAAGTTTCAATTAGAAGCAGCTATTGCCCTAGAAGAAGCTGCGCTAGAGCAAGAGCGTGTTGTTTTTATTGAAAAGGAAAAAGGCTTACAAAGCATGCAACATGAGTTCAACGAGATGTTGCAGCACTTAAGAACCAAAGAGAATGATAAAAGCTTAGCAGCCCAACGTTTAAATTATTTAAACGATAAAGAAAAAGGATTACAAGAATTCTTAGAGCGTGCAGAAGGTCAATTAAAAACGATTGGAGATTCAATTGAATATACCAAGCTGCAAGTCACTGAGGAAGAAAAAATCTACAATGATTTTAAAAATAGGGTAGACCAATCGCATATTGAATTAACCAATAAGCGTGCACAATTTGACGACCAACGTGGTGTATTAGATGGATTGCGTCAACAGTTTGGTCAGATTCAAAGAAATCAATTTGAGGCAG
>RFSD01000040.1 GCA_009924165.1 Chitinophagia bacterium
TGGAATGACTTTTATCTGATTTAAATCTAGACAGGCTTCATTTACTGGGCAGAGATAGGTTCTGCACATATCCCCTACATCACTTATAAAATAGCCTGGCATAGTTGTATCCAGGTCGATGACGCAAATTGCGTTTTCGTTTTTGAATAAGACATTGCTAATTTTTGTATCATGGTGTGTGACCCTTGAATGTGCCTCTTTATTGGATGTAAAATGGTTCCATTGTTTTACATATGATTGATGGGCTTGTAGAAAAAGGATCGCATCCTTTGCAGTTTCAATTCTCTTGGAATCTCCATGAATTAAAGCCTGCTCAAATTGATGGTATCTTAAAGCAAGGTCATGAAATTGAGGGATGGTGACTTTCAAAGTCCCCATCGGAAATGCATGCAAACTCGCAGTAAATTGTCCAAATTGATATGCAGCTTCTTTTGCTTGCGATGCTGTTGTTAATACATCCAAAGCGATGCCCTCTATTTTTTTAAATGCTCGGTAGTACTTACCCTCCCATTCAATCAAAGTCTCCCCTCTTAAATTGGGTACTAAATGTGTAAAGAGCTGATTCGATCTATTTGTATTGTAATACTGACCAATCGCTTTGATATTGTGATCAATAGCATATGGATCTTTGAAAATATGGGTATTGATATTTTGTAGAATAAAATCACCTTGAGCTATATGCACATCAAAAGTTTGGTTGATTAAACCTTGACTTAACGGAATTGCAGTCGCATTTTCCCATCCATATTGATCAAATATTGATTGCATCATAATCTTGATAAATGTACAAAATTAACCGCTTACTGACTATCTTTAAGTGCTGAATAATAATAGCAGAATCATCATGGACAGAAGAAAATTTATCAATCTAAGTGGATTAGGTATCACTAGTTTTTCGATACCTAATTTTATCCAGTCAACTATTCCAACAAGCAGTATCCAACCAATTGTTGCATCCACATGGGATGCAGGGTTAAGAGCGAATGTGGCAGCTTGGGATATTTTAAAAAATGGAGGAAAATCGTTGGATGCAGTTGAACAAGGAGTGATGGTGACTGAAAATGAACTTAATTGTTGTGTTGGATTAGGTGCTAACCCGGATAGAGATGGGATAGTGACATTGGATGCATCAATTATGGATCATGAATTTAATTGTGGATCAGTTGCATTTTTAGAGCGTATTAAACATCCTATTTCAGTTGCGAGAAAAGTAATGGAAAAATCTCCCCATGTATTTTTAGTTGGTGCAGGAGCGCAAGCATTTGCCTTAGCGAATGGATTTTCTTTAGAGTCAGCTGACTTATCTGATCAAGCAAAAAAGAATTATGAAGCATGGTTGAAAACATCTAATTATCAACCAATCATTAATGTGGAGAAGCATCAATCGGCTACTTATAATGATTCTGCGTTTGATGCACCAAAAAAATTAACCGATGGACAGTGGAACCATGATACCATTGGTATGATTGCAATGGATCAATTTGGTAACCTAAGTGGAAGTTGTACTACAAGTGGTGCAGGATTTAAAATGCGCGGCCGTGTGGGCGACTCCCCTATCATTGGTGCTGGTTTATATGTAGACAATGAAGTAGGTGCAGTGGTGGCTACTGGTCAAGGGGAAGATGTGATTAGAGTGGCTGGAGCAAGTGCGGTGGTGGAATGGATGCGTCAAGGAAAAAGTCCAGAAGCAGCATGTAAACTTGTAGTTGAAAAAATAAATCGAATCAAAAAAGAAAAGGCAAAAGACATTCAAGTATGTTTTGTTGCAATCAATAAAAAAGGAAATGTTGGGGCTTATGCTTTACAAAAAGGATTTAATTTTTCTGTTTACAATAATGAAGGCAACAAATTGAATGATGCAGCTTATTTAATTTAATCTTTAAAATTAAATGCTTTAAATAAAATAGAGATGTCAAAAGTATTACTTGAAATTGCTGCGTTTAATATAGAAGCTGCCTTGAATGCTTTAGCTGCTGGTGCGGACAGAATTGAATTTTGTGAGAATCCAATGGAAGGAGGCACTACACCCTCTTATGGAAGTTTATTATTAATGTCTCAATTAACTAAGCAGCCGGTCTTCCCTATCATTCGTCCAAGAGGTGGAGACTTTTTATATACAGACAGAGAATTTCAGGTGATGCAAAACGATTTGATGGCTTGTCAACAATTAGGTTTTAAAGGTGCAGTGATTGGATTATTAAATGCCGATGGAACTATTGACACAAAAAGGACAAGTGCTTTAATTCAAGCTGCAGGTCAAATGGAAATAAGTTTTCATAGAGCATTTGATCGTTGTAAAGATCCATTCATGGCATTAGAAGAATTAATTGATATGGGTTGTAAACGCATTTTAACAAGCGGACAAGTTCCCAATGTAGGTAATGCGCTTCCAATGATTCATCAATTGGTAGAAAAAGCTAAGGATCGAATTATTATTTTACCAGGAAGTGGAGTTCGAGCAGATAATATTGCAACTATTGTCACTCAAACAGGTGCCAAGGAAATGCATAGTTCTGCAAGAAAAGCAATGACCTCTAAAATGGAATTCAAACAACCAACGATGCAAGAAAATATGCAATATTTTGATGTAGATGTAGATGAAATTAAAGCAATGATTAAAGCAATTAATACAGCATCCTAACCCTGATGGTTTCTTTTACTTCTTTTAATAGCGTCATGGCTTGCTTGGATAATTTACTATCCACATCTAAAACAACGTAGCCGATTTCATCATTTGTTTTTAAGTATTGGCCTACAATATTGATTTTATTTTTTGACAATAAAGTATTGATCGCTCCCAAAACGCCAGGCACATTTTTGTGGATATGTAAAATTCGATGTGCGCCATCTACTGGTGGTAAACTCAATGATGGAATGGTATGAGATCCATTGGATACGCCTCGCTCTAAGTATTGGTATAATTTAATACTTACATCTTCTCCAATATTTTCTTGTGCTTCTTCTGTTGATCCACCAATATGTGGTGTCAATAAGACATTGGGTAAACCTTGTAACGATGTACTGAATGTATCTCCATTTTTTTCTGGCTCCACCGGGAATACATCTATCGCTGCACCAGCAATATGTTTTTCTTTAATAGCATCAGCTAGTGCATCTAAGTCTACGACTTCTCCCCTTGCATAGTTCACTAAAATTGAACCCGATTTAAATTGTTTTAACACCGACTTGTTGATCAAATTTTTAGTTTGATTTGTTTCTGGCACATGCAATGAAATGATATCAGAACTACTTACAATTTCCTTAATGGACTTTTTCGCTTGCGCATTTCCTAATGGCAATTTTGTTTCAATATCATAAAATTGAACACGCATCCCCATGGCTTCTGCCATCACACTTAACTGTGTGCCGATATTACCATAACCAATGATGCCCATTGTTTTGCCTCTTAATTCAAAACTACCTTTTGCATCTTTATTCCAAATCCCATTATGTGCAGCTTTATTTTTATCTAAAATTCTACGAATTAATAAAATGGATGCTCCGATCACCAATTCAGCCACACTTCTGGTATTACTATAGGGAGCGTTGTAAACTGCAATCCCCCTTTGTTTACATGCTTTTAAATCTACTTGGTTTACGCCTATACAAAAACAACCAATCGCTTGTAACTTTTTTGCACTATCTAAAACTTTCTTAGAAATAAATGTTTTAGAACGAATGCCTAAAATATGCACATCTTTGATGACTTTGATCAATTCCTCCTCGCTTAAAGCACCAGATAATTTCTTCACATCAGCATAACCTTGTTGTTTGAAATATTGTACCGCTTTATCACTAATGTTTTCTAAAAACAGGACTTTAATTCTATCTTTGGGAAAGCTGGTAAGGTCAATTTTGCTCATAAATCAAAGTTAATTTAAAATTAGCGTTTTGACTTCAATCACAATATTTTATATCTATATACGTTATACAATTATATCCCTTAAATACTAACAGATGATCGTTCGATGCTTTTTATTGTTGCAAATTCTATTACTGACAGCTTCCTGTGGATCAAGTCAAGGACCTAACTATAACCTGTCTGGCAATCATTTCATTTATAATAAAATTAGTACTGGAAAAAAAGAACAATATGCCGAAGCAATTAAAACAAAATATCAAACCATTTTAGGGAATAAAAATTTCAGTGGCCAAATTTTAGTGGCTAAGAATGGGGAAATTATTTTTGAAGATTATAAAGGGTATGCAAATTATAGTACCAAAGATTCCTTGGTGGCATCAACCCCTATCCATCTAGCATCTGTCTCTAAAACTTTTACGGGTATGGCCGTCCTGCAACTATGGGAAAAGGATCAAATAGACTTGAAAGCCACAGTAGACCGATATTTGCCAGGGTTTCCTTATAAAAACGTAAGCATTGAAATGTTATTATCTCATCGAAGTGGTTTACCAGATTATGCCAATTTCTTAGAAACTAAACAATATAAATCGGTTAGATATAAAACAAAACGAGGTCGATGGGCTAAAAAGTTGGTATTGGTAAAAAATGTAGCTCCATTTAGACCAGGCCTGTATACCAACCAAGATGTTTTGGATTTTATGATTCAAAGAAAACCTGCCATTGCAGCTAATCCAGACCGTGTATTTAGATATTGCAACACCAATTATGTCTTATTGGCTTTAATAATCGAAAAAATAACCGGTCAAGATTTTCCAACCTATATCAATGAAACCATTTTTAAACCTTTGAAAATGGAACATAGTTTTGTCATGAGCCAGCAAAATATGGACAAATACTTGCCTTCCTATAATGCACAAATGGTGCCCTATCAAGTGGAAAAGTATGATATGATTTATGGTGATAAAAATGTGTATAGTACTGCAAGAGACCTTTATTTATGGGATAAAGCCTTGACAGAAGGACGTTTCTTACAACCTTCAACTTTGGAAATGGCTTATGAACCTAAAAGCCCAATCACTAAATATTGGCATAATTATGGTTTAGGTTGGAGGGTTTTGGCCAAGCCAAACGAAGAAAAGCTTATTTATCATAATGGATGGTGGCATGGAAATAACACCGTTTTCACGCGTTTAGTTGATCAAACGGCTACCATCATCATTTTAGGAAATCGATACAACCGTGCCATCTATAAGGGCAAGGAGATTGCTGCCGTATTTACAGGAAAAGAAGATACGACGGCACTGGTTGAGTAAAATAGCGCATTTTACCTCTATTTTATCGTTTTTTTGGACTTTACCCCCTATTTTTGCAATCCTTAATCTTAAACAAAAGAATATAAGTATAGCTTATGAAAGATCTTCTATTTTATGCCGTTCCGGCCATGGGAATTTTTGGTTTATTGTATACAATGTTGAAATTCAATTGGGTATCTAAGCAACCAGCTGGAAACGATCGAATGAAAGAAATTAGCACCTATATCTCGGAAGGTGCAATGGCGTTTTTAAAAGCAGAGTGGAAAATCCTAGGATATTTCGTTGTGATTGTTGCCTTATTATTAGGTTTCATGGCTACTAAAAATGAAGATAGTCACTGGACAATAGCTGTGGCTTTTGTAATTGGTGCCGTATTTAGTGCGACTGCAGGTTATATTGGGATGAAAGTAGCTACAAAAGCAAATGTTAGAACAGCCGAAGCTGCAAAAACAAGTTTATCAAAAGCATTGAATGTATCATTTACAGGTGGATCTGTAATGGGATTAGGTGTTTCTGGATTAGCTGTTTTAGGTCTTGGTGGTTTGTATTTAATATTAAAACAATATTTCTACGTTACCGGAGATCCAAAAGAAATGCTAAGAACAATCGAAGTATTGACAGGATTCTCTTTAGGTGCTGAATCTATCGCCTTATTTGCGCGTGTAGGTGGTGGTATCTACACTAAAGCCGCTGACGTAGGTGCGGATTTAGTAGGAAAAGTAGAAGCTGGTATTCCAGAAGATGATCCTCGTAATCCTGCAACAATTGCAGATAACGTTGGTGATAATGTGGGTGATGTGGCTGGTATGGGTGCCGATTTATTCGGTTCATATGTAGCTACAGTTTTGGCTACAATGGTATTGGGTCAGGAAGTAACTGGTCCTAATGGAGCTGTTTTAGTGGATAATTATGGAGGTCTATCTCCTATTTTGTTACCAATGATGATTGCTGGAATAGGTATATTATTATCTATCGTTGGTACCTTCTTTGTAAGAATTAGTGAAAATGCGCCTTTAACTACAGCAGTAGTTCAAAAAGCATTAAATATGGGCAACTACGGATCTATGATATTAACTGCGATTGCATGTTATTTCTTAGTAAACTACATCTTGCCTGAAACAATGACATTACGTGGATTAGAATTCACAAGAAATGGTGTAATAGGTGCAATTGCAGTGGGTTTAATCGTTGGTACTTTAATGAGTATCATCACAGAATATTATACAGCAATGGGCAAGCGTCCAGTGTTAAGTATCATCAAGCAATCTAGCACAGGTCACGCAACTAATATTATTGGTGGTTTAGCAATTGGTATGGAATCAACCTTCTACCCAATTTTAGTATTGGCTGCAGGTATCTATGGTTCTTATGCTTGTGCAGGTTTATACCTGCCTTTGTTGGTGTTGCAATGCCAGACAATCAACATATTGATATTTATAAAGCAGATGTATTAGCTGCTTTATTTGTAGGTGGTATGATCCCATTCATCTTCTCATCTTTAGCAATTCGTGCTGTAGGTGAAGCTGCAATGGCGATGGTGGAAGAAGTACGTCGTCAGTTCCGTACGATTCCTGGAATTATGGAAGGTACAGGTAAACCAGAATACGATAAATGTGTGGCAATCTCTACTGAAGCTTCTTTAAAGAAGATGATGTTACCAGGTGCAATCACTATCATCTCTCCTATCTTAATTGGTTTCACTATGGGTCCAGAAGCTTTAGGTGGTTTCTTGGCTGGTGCAACAGTAAGTGGTGTATTGATGGGTATTTTCCAAAACAATGCAGGTGGTGCTTGGGACAATGCTAAAAAATCTTTTGAAAAAGGTGTTGAGATCAACGGTGAGATGTTCTATAAAAAATCAGAACCACATAAAGCCTCTGTAACAGGAGATACAGTGGGAGATCCATTTAAAGATACATCTGGTCCTTCAATGAATATCTTGATCAAATTGATGTCAATTGTATCATTAGTAATTGCACCAACTTTAGCGCAATTACACCCAACTAAAACAATGGAAACTAAATCTCAAACTGTTGAGATTTCTGTAATCAATACAGATTCTGCAATGGGTGCTACCATTGTAAACGATACATCAAAAACTGTAACTATCACTGCTATGCTTTGGGGGGATTTTTTTATGAATAGTATTAAGGTTTAAAATAATTAGGATCTCCTAAAATGATGATATCATAGTAAGTGCCTGCTTCCCTCCCATCGCAAATAGTGCATCTAGAATACAGGCGTTTTGAATGAATCCAGTATCAAACACTTGTTGGTATTGGAATGATTTACCTTTTGTTTGAAAATTATTGGGCTTGCTTGAATCCATCCATTTAGTTTCTAAATTAATATATGGATATGATATGCTTGTTTCAATCAACCATTTTGCTTTTAATTGTTGTTTTGTCCAATGCTGTGTGGCTAATAAAAAATCATTGAGGTGTTCATACTCATTATCATACAATGATTTTAAACTGTCTGCATAATATTCAAAATACGGAGCACGTTTGTAGTTGACACTTATCGCCTTAAAATGCTGTGATTTCCATGTACTATCATAGGCAATTCTAATTTCATTCATTGGCGTCTTCTGATCCCTACCACCTACAATTGGAATGCTTAAATGCAATGGGCCTTGTGCAGTAGCAATGACCATCCTGTTTTTGAAGCTCATTTTACTAAAAGCGGTGGTACAATCAAATACTATATGTTCATGTTGCGCCAATACATGGTAATATGACAAAGCCCCAAAATAATGTAAATCAGTATAAACCATGAATGAATATTGTTTTGTAATTTTAATAAATTTTATCCATGAAGCAATTCAAATATGGTTTTTTATTTTTTATGCTTTCATTGTCTGCTTGTTCGGAGCCACAAACTTTTGAATTCAAAGGATTACAAGATATTCAGTTGGATAAATTAACAATGGGTAAAAATAAAATCAAAGCCAATGTGAAATACTACAATCCAAATGCTTTCTCTTTGGTTTTAAAACAAATTGATTGCAAAGTATTATTGAATAATGGAAATTTTACTGTGTTGAAATTAGACACGAATATTACAATAGCTGCAAAAAAAGAATTTTTAATTCCAGCACAACTTGAATTTCAAATGTCGGACTTAGTTAAAAATAGTATGGAACTTTTGTTAAATAAACCTGTCAAATTAAATATCAAGGGCAATGCCACTGTAAGTAAGGGTATCTTCACTAAGACCGTTCCAATTGAATACGAAACAACACAAAAATTAAATTTAGGTGCGGCTTTGGTAGGAATGAAATAATAAGGTTTCGCCTTTATTGCTTCCAAGTTGATGGACTATCTCTCCATTCCATTAAGGTGGATTGTGTATTGGCATCCACCATTCCTTTTTCAACAGCTAACTCAATCAAACTTGCATAGTTGGTTAATGATACATAAGGTACGCCTGCTGCTTTGAATGCATCTTCCGCAATTTGGAAACCATAGTTAAAAATAGACACCATACCCACTACTTCAAGACCAGCATTTTTTAAAACATCTACTACTTGTAAGCTACTCTTACCAGTAGAAATCAAATCCTCTATTACCAAAATTTTATTCGTATTAGCATAAGCACCTTCAATTTGATTACCTAAGCCATGCTCTTTTGGTTTAGGACGTACATAGATATAAGGTAGTTTTAATTGATCCGCAGCCATGGCACCCCAAGGAATACCAGCTGTGGCTACTCCGGCTAACATATCTGCCCCTTCAAATTTTTCGAATATTACATTGCACATTTCACTTTTGATAAAGTCACGAACATATGGGAAAGAGAGTACTTTTCGATTATCACAATAAATGGGACTTTTCCATCCACTAGCCCATGTAAATGGGTCTTTTGGGTTTAACTTTATCGCACTAACTTGTAATAATTTTTCAGCGACCGCTTTTTCGTTCGTCATAACCTAAATTTGACACGAATTTACCGTCAAAAAGGCAATATTTTTGCAAGAATTACTAAATACTATACACATTTTATGTTGACACCAATAATTGCAGCTGGAGGTATTGTAATGAATCCAAATCAGGAGATCTTATGGATCTTTAGAAGAGGCTTTTGGGATTTACCAAAAGGGAAATTAGATCCTAACGAAACGATAGAAGCTTGTGCTGTCAGAGAAGTAATGGAAGAAACTGGAATTAGCCATCTTATTCTAGGAAAACTGATCTCCACTACAACACATCAGTATCATGATAAGTATTTAAATAAAGAAGTAGAAAAAACAACATATTGGTATGAGATGACCACAGATTTAATACAAGAAGGCATCCCACAATCCGAAGAAGATATAGAAGCAATTGCTTGGGTGAAAAAAGAGGATATTGCACCTTATCTAGCAAATACTTATGATACCATAAAAGCAGTGATGGAAGTATTTCTTACTTCAAAGCATTGATCACCACATCAGGTAAAAATGGAGAAGCGTCACCACCATTTCTGATGATATCTCTTACAATAGTTGATGCTACAGAAGTATATTTAGGTTCACCTGTCAAAAAGATGGTTTCGATATGATGATCCATTGTTCTATTTGCGTCAGCGATCGTTTTTTCATATTCAAAATCACTCACGTATCGAATACCTCTTAAAATAAATCGAGCACCAATAGATTGACAATATTTAATAGTTAGACCATCGTATGTAACTGATGCTACTTTAGGTTCGTCTTTATAAATCTCTTCAAACCATTGTTTTCTCTGTTCTGCACTAAACATAGGATTTTTTGCAGCGTTGATACCAATACCAATAATCACTTTATCAAATAATGGTAGTGATCGATTGATGATATCAATATGACCAAGTGTTACTGGATCAAATGTGCCTGGGAATAAACAAATTCTTTGCGTCTGCATAATTTAAGGGTTGGTGCGTCCTGTTAGAAGGTATAAACAAGCCATTCTTACAGCCACGCCATTTTCTACTTGATCTAAAATAATAGATTGTTGACCATCTGCTACATCACTATCCATTTCTACACCTCTATTAATTGGGCCAGGATGCATGATTAAAATTTCTTTATTCAATTTCTGAAGCCTTGCTTTAGAAATCCCGTATGCTAAATTGTACTCTCTTAATGATGAGAATAGTGGTTGGTTTTGTCGTTCTAATTGAATTCTAAGAACATTCGCAACATCACACCAAGCCAATGCTTTATCAATATTGTATTCTACTTGAATACCCAGTGCTTCCTTTAAGTATGTTGGAATTAAAGTAGGAGGTCCTGAAACCATAACTTCTGCGCCCATTTTCTTTAGAAGATAGATATTACTTAATGCTACTCTGCTGTGCATGACATCTCCAATGATTGCTACTTTCAAACCATTAATTTTGCCCATTTTCTCTTGCATCGAAAATGCATCTAATAAAGCTTGTGTTGGATGTTCATTGATGCCATCTCCTGCATTGATAATGGGAGCATCTATATGTTTTGACAAGTAGTGTGGGGCGCCTGAAGCACTATGCCTCATGACCACCATATCCACTTTCATACTCAGGATATTATTTACGGTATCTAGTAATGTCTCCCCTTTCGCTGCGGAAGAACTGGAAACCGTGAAATTGACCACATCTGCAGATAATCTGCGTTCTGCTAATTCGAATGAGATTCTTGTTCTAGTTGAATTTTCGTAAAAAAGATTGACAATAGTTACGTCTCTTAAAGTCGGTACTTTTTTAACTGGTCTCTGAAGGACTTCTTTAAATTGCGTTGCAGTAGATAAAATAAGTTGGATATCCTCTGTTTGGAGGTCCTTGATACCAAGAAGATGTTTGGTAGATAGTGCCATTAAAAAGCAAAATTAATATAATTTATTGATCTAACAAGATAACTTCATCTACTCCCTCATTTTCTTTCCATTTAACCTTTACCTTAAATGGGGTCAAAGTATCCATTTCCTTACCTGAAAAATCGGGTTGAATAGGCAATTCTCTGCTTGGTTTTCGGTCTACTAACACACATAATTTAACTTTAGAAGGTCGTCCAAAAGCCAATAAAGCATCCAAAGCAGCCCGAATGGTTCTACCTGTAAAAAGCACATCGTCAATCAAAATCACGGTTTTCCCTTCTATACTGAATGGTAGATCCGTCTGGGTTGCAACATGCAATTCCCTTCTAATATCATCCCTGTAAAATGTAATGTCTAATTTTCCATAAATCACTTGATCTGCTGGAAGTTCTCGGTGTAAAGCAGCTACGATTCGGTCACTTAAATATACACCCCTTGGTTGTAAACCAATAAGTACAGTATTTTGTAGGCCTGGATGGGTCTCTAAAATTTGATGAGACAGCCTTTTGATGATGCTTGGAAGTTGTTGCTCACTGATTAGGATCATTCCTTAAAATTTGACTAAAAATACAGCTTTTTCTGATGTAAATTGCAGCCATGCTGTCTTTAAAAACACTATCTCTTATTCAATTTAGAAATTATATTCAAAAGCAATTTGAATTTAATGCTAGAATTGTAGGGATTGTTGGCGCAAATGGAACAGGAAAAACCAATATTTTAGACGCAATTTATTACCTATCTTTTACCAAAAGCTATTTTAGCCGACCTGATGCACAAAATGTTCATCATGCTTTTCAAGGTATGCGCGTGGATGGTCAATTTGATATTGCAGGTAATACCATACAAGTCACATGTATTTTAAGAGAAACTGGTAAGAAAGAATTTTATTTTGACGAAGAACTCTATCCGAAATTGTCAGAACATATTGGTAAAATACCTGCGGTGATGATTGCGCCGGATGACATTCAAATTATCACAGGGTCGAGTGAAGAAAGAAGAAAATTGATGGATAGTTTGTTATCACAAATTGATGCGAACTATTTACGTTTATTGATTCAGTATAATAAAGTCTTACAACAAAGAAATAGCCTTTTAAAATGGGCAGCAGAACAAGGACATTTAGATGAAACCTTATTGGCCACTTTGAATCAACAATTGATACAATATGGTGAATCTATTTTTGAACAAAGAACAAAACTTTTAGAAGAATGGCTGCCCTTAGTGCATCAACTATATTTGTCTATTGCTGGAAATGCAGATGCCATTCAAATTGAATATCATTCAAGTCTTCAACAGAATCAATTTGAAGTTTTGTTAAACGAGGCATTACCAAAAGACAAAGTAATGCAAAGAACAAGTGTTGGTATTCATAAAGATGATTTAATCATCACCATACAGAGCCAGTCTTTTAAACAAGAAGCATCACAAGGACAAAGAAAAAGCTTATTATTTGCAATACGATTAGCAGAATGGGAATTATTAAAAAAAGCAAAAGGTTTCTCTCCTATTCTATTAATGGATGATATTTTTGAAAAATTAGATGA
Organism: Chitinophagia bacterium; assembly: GCA_009924165.1. Classification (GTDB taxonomy): domain Bacteria; phylum Bacteroidota; class Bacteroidia; order Chitinophagales; family Chitinophagaceae; genus Sediminibacterium. The sequence continues at coordinate 12,533 of RFSD01000040.1, forward strand.
ACAAAGAATGGCGCATTTATTGGGCTGGGTCGCTACATCCACAGATGGGCCTGTATTTATTACAGACACGCACAAATCACGTGTAGCAGATCTTTTAGGAAGATATGTCGAGAATTACCAACTCATTGAAATATAAATTTGTAATTTAGTACTATGGCTACATTCAAAATTGGAGATGCATTAAAACAAATGGTGCAAGAGAATACCAAATTAAAAAAAGGTATTCAAGCGGTTCAGATTGAAGTGGCTTGGGAAGAAATAATGGGTGTTACTGTTGCTAAATACACCGATAAGATTTATATTTTTGATCAAAAATTATTTATCCATACGAATATTGGGCCACTTAAAAATGAACTAGGATTTCAGAAAGCACAAATCATTGAAAGGGTTAATGAAAAAATGGGTGAAAAAATAATCACAGATGTGGTGATTAAATAAGAACACTATTTCTTTTTCTCTAAAACATCTCTCATTAAGTCATTCATTGTAATGACTCCTTTGAATTCGACGTTATCAAAAACAGGTAAATACCTCGTTTTATACACATTCATTAAAATCATACATCTTTCTAATTCTTCTTGTAAACCAATGACTGGAAGATCATGTGTCATGATTTCTTTTACAGTGGTTGAATCAGAATGTCTACCTTTTAATTTGATCTTATGCGTGTAGTCTCTCTCAGACATGATACCAAGAAATAAATTATTATCCATCACGACTACATAACTTAAATTTTCCGATTGCATGATAGTTAATGCATCCAATACAGGTGTAGTTGGGGCAACAATATTAAAATGAGGCCCTTTCTTTTCTAATATTTCTTTGATTTTTGACATAATGCAGGATTTAGGTAGACTTGTTTTCCTAAGTTACGATTTAAATCAATAGAAATGAAGACCTATTTTTTTAGGTAGTCCATATAGCTTTGCTTCTCCATAATCGTGGAGCCATTCATGATTGTAACCGTAGGCCAAACCCTAGCAGCAGTTTTGATCATGGTCATATCCCCTATTAGAATTGGGATATCAAGTTTAAGTTGCAAGGCATTTGCTTTATCTGCAGTGACTAAATAGACTTGCTTATTTTTTTCTTGTATAGTTTTGATTAGTGTCCCCCAAGGAATACTAGCATCAATTTTGCCTGAGAAAATGAGTACATATGGCACAGTTG
>RFSD01000005.1 GCA_009924165.1 Chitinophagia bacterium
TCTAATAAAAGCTTTGGAATAATACCAATTACTTTGCCGCCATTTTTTAAACATCCATTAGCGACTGCACCCATAATTCCTTTATTGCCGCCACCATATATTAATGTCACTTGATGCTTTGCTAATAAATTACCAAGCTGTATTGCTTGTTGCTCGTAAGCTGGATTTTTACCAGGCTTTGACCCACAAAAAACAGTAACAGATTGAATTTTCATACCAAAGAATTTATACTTAATTGCTGTTCAAATATAGGGGTAATTTCAAAGATTCTTATTACTTTGCTTTATCAAATACCTACTATGAGTGCGACCCTTTTATTTGGCTTTGTAATTGCTTATTTTTTAGTCCTTTTAGGAGTAGCTAAAATAGCCGGCAAAAACAGCAATAACATGTCTTTTTTCATTGGCAATAAAAATAGCAATTGGATGCTGGTGGCATTTGGCATGATTGGAACTTCATTAAGTGGTGTCACTTTCGTAAGTGTTCCAGGAGCAGTAACAACCGACGCTTTTCATTATTTACAAATTACGCTAGGCTATTTAATTGGTTATTTATCGATTGCTTATGTGCTACTACCCATTTATTATAAACTAAATTTGACTTCTATTTATAATTTTCTAGAAGGCAGATTGGGGTTCAGCGCATACAAAACAGGGGCCTCCTTTTTTATTCTATCAAGAACATTAGGGGCAACTGCTAGATTGTATTTAGTTGTCAAAATTTTACAATACTTTATTCTTGACAATATGCATGTGCCCTTTTGGGCTACTACAGTAGTCATTTTAGTCATGATCTTATTATACACTTATGAAGGTGGTGTTAAAACAATTGTTTGGACAGATACATTGCAAACATCAGGGATGCTAATGGGTTTGATTATCTGTAGCATCTATATTTTATCAAAACTAGATTTGAATGTATTTGAAGGTTTAACTGCAATGCAGAACCAAGCTTTAGCCGGAAATCCATCTATGCACTTAGCCGATGTCTTTAGTATGGATGTGAATAGTAAATCCTTTTTCTTGAAACAAATTATTGGAGGTGCATTTGTCACCTTAACTATGACTGGGCTAGATCAAGAAATGATGCAAAAAAATATCTCAGTAAAGAATCTTAAGGATGCACAAAAGAATATGGTCACTATAGGAATCACCATGTTAATAGCAATTAGCTTATTCCTTTATTTAGGCGGATTATTACATTTATACGCTGCTCAAAATAATATCACTGCCACTGGCGATGATTTATTCCCTACCCTAGCTTTAAACCACATGCCTCCTTATTTATCCATCATTTTTATTCTTGCTTTAATTTCTGCCCTATTCCCAAGTGCAGATGGTGCGATCACCGCTTTAACTTCTAGTTTCTGTATTGATATATTAGGAATACAAAGAAATAAAAACTTATCAGAGGCAGAACAAAAAAAGATTAGACAAAGAACCCATTTAACTTTTGCATTGATTTTTTTAATCATGGTCATGGTATTCAAATGGATAGACAATAAGAGTACAATTGATTTACTATTGAAAATCGCTTCTTATACCTATGGTCCATTATTAGGTCTGTTTGCGTTTGGAATCTTAACAAAAAGGAGCTTAAATAATACACTTGTACCAGTCATTTGTGTTTTGGCGCCAATCCTTTGTTTGGTACTTGACTATTACCAAGCACTATTATTTGGAGATTTCAGAATTGGCCAAGAACTATTAATCATCAATGGTGGAATAACTTTTATAGGATTATGGCTCATTTCAAGGGCTAATAGCGAAAAAAATTAGACATTTGCAGCATGGATTTTATTCAACAAGCTGCCAACGACTATGTAACGCATTTCAGTGATGCCACACCGGCCTATTTAAGGCCTATGTATGAGCAAACTCTACTAAGCCACCCTCATGCGCATTTACAAAGCAATTGGAACCAAGGGGGCTTTTTATGCTTTTTAAGTAAGCTTTTATCACCACAATCTATTTTAGAAATTGGTACGTTTACTGGCTTTAGTACTTTATGTTTAGCTGAGGGATTAACTGCAACAGGAAGTATTGATACCATTGAATTAAGAACCGAAGATGCAAATATTGCAAGAGCATATTTTGATGCAAGCTCAAAAGCACATCAAATTATATCACATATTGGTGACGCAAAAACAATATTACCTACCCTTCATAAGCAATGGGATTTAGTTTTTATTGACGCAGACAAGACTGGTTATATTGAATACGTTAATTTAGTACTGCCAATGCTTTCGGATAAAGGCGTGATTATTGCAGACAATGTATTATTTCACGGACAGGTTTTTGAAGAAAAAATAACAGGTAAAAATGCTTTAGCAATACATGCATTCAACGAATATATTTTAGCACATAAAGGTATTGAAAAAATTATGTTGACTATTAGAGACGGATTAACCTTGATTAGAAAAAAATAATATGAAACAACCCATACTATTGATATTCATTTTATGCATGACCATCCAAATTGGTTGGTCACAAAACAATGCAATAACCATCGCTTATATTGCACAGTATAAAGCTATTGCAATGAAGGAAATGAAACGCACTGGGGTACCCGCTTCGATTACCCTTGCTCAAGCAATTCTTGAATCCAATAGCGGCGAGAGTAATCTGGCCAAAAACCATAATAACCACTTTGGTATCAAATGCAAATCGGATTGGACTGGTGCCAAAGCCTATCAAGATGACGATGCAAAACAAGAATGTTTTAGAGCCTATGAGACAGCCGAGATATCTTTTAAAGACCATTCTAATTTTTTAAAGAATAGACCAAACTATGTGGATTTATTTTTACTTGATCCGGTAGATGATACCGCATGGGCCTATGGACTTAAGAAAGCCGGTTATGCTACCGCTTCAGACTATCCTAAAAAATTATTGAAGATCATAGACGATTATGAATTGGCACAATACAATTTCCCAGAGTTAGAAAATGAAGTGGAAGTAGAAGAAGAAGGTGTTAAGACACCTTCTGATGGTCCTATAAAAAAGGCACTTACAGATACATCTGTAAAAAATACTCCTTTTGATGGATCCCTAAACAAGCTTGTTATTGATTCTCCAATAAATAAAGTAATTAATGATACAACAGTAAAAAGTTTGAATAAGCCATCAGGTATTGCTCAAATGAATACAACGAACAATGTGGCGCCATTACCAACAAAGGCTTTGCCTACACAAATATTGCCTTTACAAACATTGCCTGCTCCTCAAAAAGACACCATACAAAAAGATACAACTAAAAAGGAAGTCATTACAGTTGTTCAAACGACTCAAAAAGAGCCGGTAAAGACAGATTCAACTAAGGCATCTACAATCGCTCAACCTGATGTATCCAAAAAGCCTACCTACAATTATCCTGAAGGACAATTTAGAATCAATCAAGTGCCAGTGATCCTTGGAAAAGAAAAAATGTCATTTATAGAGATTGCACTTAAATACAAAGTACCATTATACAAATTATTTGAATACAATGATATTAAAGCTTCAAATCTTTTGGAAAAAGATCAATTGATTTTCCTTGCTCCAAAAAAGAAAACAGGTGCCGCCTCATTTCATATTGTAAAATACAATACTAGTTTACAAGAAATTAGTCAGCTTGAAGGGATTCAATTAAGTCAATTAAAATTATATAACCCTCAATTAGTGGAACCATTAAAAGAAGGCACACAAGTAATATTATTTAATAAAAAGAAATAACATGTCTAACATTCAAGTTCTAGATAAAACATTTGAGCCTTATTTAAAAGAAGCAGCCATACAAGCAAAAATTACCGAACTAGCAGGACAATTAAATAAAGACTATGCAGGTAAGCGCCCTCTATTTTTATCCATTCTAAATGGCTCCTTCTTATTTACTTCAGACCTATTCAAGCAGATCACGATAGAAGCAGAAGTAAGTTTTATTAAATTAGCATCCTACAAAGGCACAAGCTCAACAGGCAATGTGATTACAGCAATAGGATTAGATACCAATGTAAAAGATAGACATATCGTTATTTTAGAGGACATCATTGACACAGGCAAAACCTTACATCACTATCTCCCACAATTAGATAGCATGCAGCCTGCCTCTGTTAAAATTGCAGTATTGCTCAATAAAAAAGAAGCTTTGCAATATCCTGTTCAAGTCGATTATGCTTGTTTTGATATTCCAAATAAATTTGTAGTGGGCTATGGATTAGATTATGATGGATTAGGCAGAAACAGTAAAGACATCTATCAATTAAAAGCATAAATAAAAAAGGGGGCAATTAAAATTGTCCCCTTTTTTTGATCTTATATTTTCTTACTTAAAAGCTTCTTTTACTTTATCATAGAAACTTTTATCCCCTTTGATAGGTTTTGGTTTAAAGTTTTCACTTTCTTGCATTTTATTCAAAGCGATTTTTTCTTCTTCACTTACTTCTTGTGGTGTCCAAATATTCACATGAATCAATTGATCCCCCTTTGCATAGCCTTGCACTTCAGGAAATCCTTTACCTTTTAATCTAAATATTTTACCACTCTGTGTACCTGCTGGTATTTTAATTTTTGCACGACCATCTATGGTTGGTACTTCTACATTTGTACCAAAAATGGCGTCGGGAATCGTAATGTATAAATCAAAAGATACATTCAGCCCTTCTCTATGTAATGATTCATGTGGCTCTTCCTCAATCATGATGATTAAGTCTCCTGAAGTCCCACCACGCTCACCCGCATTACCCTTGCCTGACATACTTAATTGCATACCATCTTGCACACCTGCAGGAATATCAATTGAAATCGTTTCTTCACCATACACTCTACCCTCACCTTTACATGCCGTACACTTTGCAGTCACAGTGCTTCCTTCTCCATTACATGTTGGACAGGTATTTACAGTTTGCATCTGCCCTAAGAAAGTATTGGTCACTTTTTTTACTTGGCCTGAACCCTTACAGGTTCCACAATTTTGAATACTTGATTTATCTTTTGCACCATTACCACCACAAGTTGAACAAAGCACATGCTTTTTTACTTTTACTTGTTTGTTCACCCCGTTAGCAATCTCTTCGAAATTTAATTTTAATTTGATCCTTAAGTTACTTCCTCTTTGACCTCTTGCTTTTGCGCCACCTCTTGAACGGTTTTGTCCACCGCCAAAAAATCCGCCGAACATGTCATCCCCAAAGACATCACCAAACTGGCTAAAGATATCATTCATGTCCATACCGCCACCGCTGTATCCACCACCTCCTGTTCCAGGTCCAAATGCTTGATGTCCAAAACGATCGTATTTAGCTTTCTTATCTGTATCACTTAAAATTTCGTAAGCTTCGGCTGCTTCTTTAAATTTTTCTTCTGCTGCCTTATCACCAGGATTTCTATCCGGATGATATTGCATTGCAACTTTACGGTAAGCTTTTTTTATTTCATCTGCAGAAGCGGATTTGCTCACACCTAATATTTCGTAAAAATCTCTTTTTGACATACTGCTTTGTTTATTTGCCTACCACTACTTTTGCAAAACGAATAATTTTATCATTCAAATAATATCCCTTTGTTACCTCGTCAATCACCTTGCCTTTTTTTGAAGCATCCGGCACAGGCACTTCTGTAATCGCTTCATGTAATTCAACATCAAATTTTTGATTAATACTCTCCATTGCTTTTAAGCCTTTTGCATGAAGCGTTGTTCTGATTTTATTAAATACCAATTGGATACCTTCTTTTTGAACAGCGATATCATCTGATTCATTCAATTGCTTTTCTGCACGATCACAGTCGTCCATTACGTCCAAAAGAGAAACGATCACATCTTTTCCTGCAGTTTGGATCAAGTCCACTCTCTCCTTGGCAGTCCTTCTTTTGAAGTTTTCAAATTCTGCCATTAGACGCAAATATTTATCCTTTTGGTCTGCCAAATCTGCCTTCAATTGATCCAGTTCACTCAAAGGGGTTTCCTCGGTTTCTGGGGCAGTTTGTGCTCCATTTTCAGTATCTAAGATTGGTTCTTGACTTAATTGCTCTTTATCTTCCATAATTGACTATTTGTACTCTAGAGGACGCAAATATATTGCCAAAGCAATAAAAGAGCAAAATTGACATAAAAGGGGCTTAAAATGAACAAGTTGTCACTTAATCTGTCCCTATCTTTGACAAATGACAAAGGTTTACCTAAATAAGCGCATTACCCCAAGAATTGCAATGGGGCATCCATGGATCTATAATAACGAAGTAGACCGTATTGCTGGCACAGTTGCTCCAGGGGATATCGTAGAGGTCTATTATTTTGACGGACAATTAGCGGGTCGAGGCTATATCAATCCGGGATCTCAAATCATCATCCGATTATTGACTCGAAAAAGAGACCCTATTGATGCGGCATTCTTCCATCAAAAAATTAGTGCAGCATGGGCCTATCGACAACAATTGGGCTACACCGAAAATTGTAGACTGGTATTTGGAGAAGCAGATGGTTTACCAGCATTGATTATAGATAAGTTCAATGATTATTTTGTTTTACAAACTTTATCATTGGGAATAGAGCAATGGAAAACTGCTATTGTTGATGCAATCAATACCATCTTTAAACCAAAGGGTATTTATGAAAGGAATGATGTGCCTGTTAGAGAACTTGAAGGATTAGAACAGAAGAAGGATTTTTTATCCGATCCCTTTCCTACAGAAATCATCATTCAAGAAAATGGATTAAACTTTTATGTAGACATTGAGCATGGACAAAAAACTGGCTATTTTTTAGACCAACAAGACAACCGTCGCGCTATTCAACATATCGTGAAAGGCGCAGATGTTTTAGGCGCATTTACTTATACGGGGACATTTGAAATACATGCTGCACATTACGGCGCAAAATCTGTACTAGGTATTGATATTTCTGAAAATGCAGTGGCCCAAGCCAATAGGAATGCTGCGCTAAATAAATTAGATCATATTGTAAAATTTGAAGCAATGAATGCTTTTGATGTCCTAAAAAATTGGGGCAAAGAAGGAAGAAAATATGATGTAGTGATGTTGGATCCACCTGCATTTACAAAAAGTAGAAGTAGTATCGAAAAAGCAGTTACAGGCTATAAAGAAATTAATTTGAGGGGGATGAAAATGATCAATAATGGAGGTTTTTTAGTGACTTCTAGTTGTACGAACCTAGTGAGTCCAGAACTATTCTTAGATACGATTTATATGGCCGCCAAAGACGCTAAGAAAAGGATTAGACAAGTTACTTATCAATCACAATCAAGTGACCACCCTATTATCTGGGGTATGGAGAACACGCATTATTTGAAATTCTTGATAGTGGAAGTTTGTGATAGATAAAGCTATTTAAAAAACATAGCAAGATCCAAAAAGGGTCCCGATAAATCGGGACCCTTTTTAAAATCATTCATTCAAATCTTGCGTTTTTTATATTCTATAAAAACTAGCAAGATTTAACATGGTTTAATATTTCAGTTCAATGTATTTAAAGTTGTTTGGATTGCCTCAAAATTAGGCAAGTCTCCAGGTGTAGGACAAACTTCCGCATATTGAACCACTCCATTCGCATCAAGCACAAATGCAGCACGCTTACTTACACCTTGCATTTCAAATGCAGGGAATGTTTCATACAATACATCAAATGCAGTTGCAGCTGCTTTATTGAAATCACTCAATAATGGGAAATTAAGTTTTTGCTCTTCTTTGAACTTACCTAATGCAAATAAAGAATCAACAGAGATACCATATACTTGGGCATTGGTTGAATTGTATGCTGCGATATTATCTCTTACAGTACAAAGTTCAGTTGTACAAACACCTGTAAAAGCAAGTGGGAAAAATAAAAGTACTACATTCTTACCTTTAGCATCTGCTAAATGAACGAGATTTTTATCTGTATCAAATAAAGAGAAATTTGGGGCGTTTTGTCCGATTGAGATTGGCATAATTGTAAAATTTATTAGTTTAAGAAATCAAAATTAAAAGTGTTTTATGAGACCTCCGTTTATTTACATAAAATTAATGTGCATTAAGGGCTAATTTTTCCCTTTTCGATAATGCTTCCACCGAATCCATTAATTCTTTCATTTCCACTGGATGCTTATCCAGATAATCCATGGTAGTATAGAATTGTACCCTATCTACTTTATTTAGATTAAATACTTGTTGGTAATATTGTGCTTTCTTAAGGGATGGTTCTATGGTCGTGTCGGTCTGAATTTGTCTTGTCAGGTATTCATCTACTTGCATTAATTGCCATACAGTTTGTTGCATGGTTTTGAAAGGTAAAAGCTTCCCTTTCTTTGTATCGCTTGAAGCACATGCTGCAAGAAACAATATACCTATGATGATAGTTTTTTTCATTCAAAATATACTTTATACTTATTGATATTGGTAATATCTATCACAGATAATGTGGTCATCAATTGCTTTTTTGTTGCCCTATCGGCATTCGAAAACAAACCAATCAATTCTGTCACCCTGCCTTGCATAAAGATAGAGATAGCCATAGAATTCACATTATCATCATTTAATTCTTGTAAACTCATGAGTGCATTAAGAATCGCCACTTTAGCCTGCTCAGGATTTTCCGCTAATTGATCTATCCCATTTCTGTAATAGTTAAAACTAATTTCATGTAATTTTTCAAATCCAGATTTAGTTAGGTTATCAATTAATACAAATCTGTTACGTTGTCCATCATAAGATTTCCATCCACTGATACCAGATCCATCTGGTGCATTGTACACAATATTTAATGCTTTACTAAAATAAGGTGCACCTCCATTTTTAGAGAAGGAATCATAATCTAAGCCAAGTATAATATACACATAGTAAGCAATGGTAGCTGTTAAATTCGCTTCTAAAGGATCTGTTCTGGCTACATTATTTTCATTGAATTCAATAGGCTGACCTAATTGATATTTAAAAGTAAAATTAGCATCTTGCATATTCAACAAAGGCGTCGTAAAATTGCTACGATACGCCGGCCTATTGGCAACAATACTTAACTTAGCATTAAATACTCCAGGAGATACCAAAGATTCAATAGTAATAAAAAAACTACAATCAATTTTCTCCTCTTGCGTAAAAATATCTGAGGTCCATTTACGCTGGTTGATAAAATCTTTTAACTGTGTTTGAAGTTGCGTAAAAAATTTAGGATCCACTAGATTATCCACTTTATTAGTTTGCAGGCTTACAACAGCCGCAAGCTCCTGCCCTTTCAATTGTTGAAAAGTAGATAAGCACAATAATAAAATCGATATTTTCCTGAAAAACATACCTCTAGTTGTTTTATACCCTAAAATACAAAAACGTCCCGAATCTTCGGGACGTTTTTGTATAAATACATTAATAGTCTAACGGAATAAATCTGCTTCCTCATTTTTACGATGATAAATCTTATCATCAATGAATTCAGCAGTTGCTAAAATAGCAGGATTTGGCATACGCTCATAAGCTTTAGAGATTTCGATTTGCTCTTTATTCTCATGAATTTCTTCCAAGCTATCTGTATGACTTGCAAACTCCTCTAATTTAGAATGTAATTCTTCTCTAATAGAGATATTGATTTGATTGGCTCTTTTTGCAATGATAGAAATTGATTCATACAAATTTCCAGTCTTTGATTTCAAAGCTTTCAAACTCTTTGTTTCTACAACAGCAGGTGTGTTCGCACCCATATGTCTTCTTAATTTACTCATTTTATATTATTTAAATATTGATCAGTTTGTTTCTTTATTTTTTTTGCTTCTGTCATCAATGGACTATCGCTATATCTATCTACAAAATCATTGTATTCAGCAATCACTTTTTCAAAACGCTCTTTTTGTTTATCAATAAAACTATTTTCTGCAAATTTAAAGTAGGACTTCAAAGTCAATAATTTATAATTATCAGCTTTTTTAGAATCTGGAAAATAATCTGATAATAAACCATAAGAAATCGCAGATGCTCTGTACAAAGCAAGATTATAGTACAATGTAGCAGTTTTGTAATCCTTTAATTCCAGCTTTTCTCTACATGCATCAATTACTTCAGAAGCTTCCTTCACTCTTGTACTTGTTGGATGCGCATCAATAAAAGATTGCATTAATTGCATTGCTCTATTGGTGGTGGTTTGATCTAATTCGGCTTTTGGAGAACGCTTAAAATAAGTAAATGCCCTCATGAATTCTACTTCTTCCACTTTTGGAGAATTAGGGAAATACTCTATAAAAGTTTTATATATATTTTCTGCATTCTCATAATCCTTATCAAAGTAATAAGAATTAGCATACATCAAATATAATTCCTCGTAACGAGGTGTTCCTTTTACGAACTGAATCACTGATTCAAAGAGCTGCTGTGCATTAATGTATTTCTTTTCAGCAAAATATTTTTCTGCCATTTTAACTTTGTAGTCTGTGTCCTTGTTCTTCAACACTTTTTGGAACTTTGAAGTACAAGCACTCAAACTAAAAACCAAGCAAATTAATAAGATGATTCTATTCATACAGGGTGGCAAAATTAACTAATAATCCCCAATTTAGGACGAAAAAGATTGCGAATAAAGGCTTTGACGTTAAGAAATAGCTAAAACCCAGTTGATAGTCAATTATTTACCTAAAAAGGGGGTAAACCAATTGCGGGGCTAAAAATCATTAGAGGTTTTTTTGAGCCTTTATATTTCTATAAAAGGCGATAAAAAACAAAAGCCCTGCAATTGCGGGGCTTTTGTAACTTATTCAAGTAAGGAACTATCCTTCTTTGTTTTCGTCTAATTTAGCTTTGATTTCTGCTAAAGCACCTAAATCACCTAATGTAGATTTTTCTACTTTAGCTTGCACTGCTTTAACTGCTTTCTTAGTGTTTTCACTTTCAGCTTTTGCTTCTTTCTTAGCTACTTCTTTTTCTTCTTGGATGTTTTGCTCCCAAATTCTTGCATGAGAAACTACAATACGCTTTTCATTACGATCAAATTCGATCACCATGAATTGTGCTGTTTCTTCTGCTTGTACTTGCTTGCCATCTGCTTTAGCTAAGTGACGGTTAGGCGCGAAACCTTCTAAACCATAAGGCATTTGAACGATAGCACCTTTATCATCCTTGCGAACGATGGTACCTTCGTGGATAGATCCAATTGCAAAAGTTGCTTCTAATGCATTCCAAGGATCTTCTTCTAATTGCTTATGTCCTAATTGAAGTTTTCTATTTTCTTTATCAATGTTCAAAATTTTGATATCGATAGACTCACCTACTTTCACATACTCAGAAGGGTGATTGAAACGCTTCAACCAGCTTAAATCACTGATGTGAATCATACCACCAATGCCAGACTCTAATTCAACAAACACACCGTAAGGAGTGATGTTTTTAACTAGACCTTTGTGCATACTGTTTTCTGGGAATTTATTATCGATTGCGCTCCAAGGATCTTGAGACATTTGTTTAATACTCAAGCTCATCTTACGAGCATCTTTATCTAACGTAACTACTTTCGCTTCATGCTCATCTCCTAATTTGAAGAATTCTTTAGCGTTGATAGGTGTGTTTGCCCAAGTGATTTCAGAAACGTGCACTAAACCTTCAACACCTGGTTGAATTTCTAAGAACGCACCGTAATCTTCGATGTTCACAACTTTACCTTTCACTACACTACCTTCTGATAAGTCAGTTGGTAATACATCCCAAGGGTGAGGAGTCAATTGTTTTAAACCTAAGCTGATACGTTTTTTGTCATCATCAAAGTCTAATACAACAACTTGAATCTTTTGATCCATCTTAACCACTTCACTTGGATGAGAAATTCTACCCCAAGAGATATCCGTGATATACAATAAACCATCTAATCCACCTAAGTCCATGAAGGCTCCGAAATCAGTGATGTTTTTAACAACACCTTCTAATACTTGACCTTTCTCTAATTTACTCATGATCTCTGCACGTTGTGCTTCGATATCACTTTCAATTAATGCTTTATGAGATACAACAGCATTCTTAATTGTTTCGTTAATCTTAACAACTTTGAACTCCATTGTTTTTCCTACAAACTGATCGTAATCTGTAACTGGCTTCACGTCGATTTGAGAACCTGGTAAGAAAGTTTCCATACCAAATACATCAACGATCAATCCACCTTTTGTTTTGCTTGTAACTAAACCAGTAACAACTTCACCAGTCTTATGTACTTCCATAATACGCTCCCAAGCACGGTAGATACGAGCAGATTTACGGCTTAAGTGAAGATTACACTCACATTACGTTTGTCTACGCTCCAATCGAAATCGTCGTGTGCAGTTTCTACAACTACCACTTCAGGTGCTTTTGTTGTCGCAGTTGCTTCGGTAGCGGTAGCGCCATCGAATTCCTGTGCGTCTGCGTTTAGGTTTTTTGAAAATAGTTTCATATAAAATTCCGGCGTTTTTGAACCGGAGGGCAAAGGTAGTAAAAAGGGAAGAAAATAGATCAAAAAAGCCCCAAAAAATGTGGCATTGTTAAAACTTAACTAATTGATTTTCAATAATAAATTGAGACCCTAACGCTATTCTTACTTGGTTAACCATTTGTGGCGCCCATATGCTGTGCAGCTAGCCATCCCGAAGTCCATGCATGTTGGAAATTAAACCCACCTGTGATGCCATCTACATCCATCATTTCGCCCGCAAAATGCAAGCCTGGAACTAGTTTACTTTCCATCGTACCCGCATCAATTTCTGCAAGGTCTACTCCACCACAGGTCACAAATTCCTCTTTGAAAGTTGTTTTGCCTTTGATAGATAAGGACATTCTTGTAAGCAATTGGATGAGCTGTTGTTGATGTGTATTTTTAAGATCGGCCCACTTTGTTTGCAATGCAATTCCTGCTTCTGTCAAAAGATAATGCCAAAGTCTTTGTGGTAAATCAAAAGGATTCTTTGATCCCATTTCCCTTCTTCCTAAATCTTGTCTAAAATTCATCCACTCTAAACGCAAAGAATTTTCATTGTAAAAAGGCACCCAATTAATTAAAATATTGCCTTCATAGTTTGCATCCGCCATTGCCCTTGCACACCAAGCAGATAACTTAATGGCTGCAGGTCCACTGATGCCCCAATGTGTGATGAGCAAAGGCCCTTGTTCTATAAATTTTTCACCCTGCCATTGTATACTTGCTTGCTCTACTGATAAACCCATCAGCGTAGTGATTTTTTTATCAACCACATTGAATGTAAATAAGGAAGGAACGGAAGGAATAAAATGATGCCCAAGTGATTCAATCCATTTAAAATTTTCTGCCTTTACAATACCTCCAACTGCAAAACAAATTTGATCGGCAGGTATTGATTTTTTATTGCTACAAATTAATTCAAATTGGGCTTCATTATTTTTTAGCGTAACTTTTTTTTCGACACTGACTACTTCGTGATTTAAAAGAATTTCAATTTTATATTGATTCACTTTTTTCATAAAGCAAGCAACAATTGTTTCGGAATCATTGGTGATAGGAAACATCCGACCATCTTTCTCGGTATGTAATTTGACATCATTTCTTGAAAACCAGTCAATCGTTTGCAAGGTCGCAAATTGATAAAAGGCTTTCTTTAAAAATCGTTGCCCTCGGGGATATTTTTGAATTAAATGGTCAACTTCAGGACATGCATGTGTTACATTGCAACGTCCACCACCACTCACACGTACTTTTGATAATAATTTAGAGGACTTTTCAATGATGGTAATTTGCCAATTGGGATGCATTTCTGCAATTTGAATCGCACAGAAAAAACCTGCAGCACCTCCTCCTACCACTACAATGTTTTTTGTTTCCATGATTCAATTTTACAAATTAATAGTAAGATGAATTCAAATTGATATTTGCTTTTTCTGCTGCTTCAATGATAGAGAAGTCAGATAAGATCAATGCCTCATTCTTCTTAACACATATATCATGTTCAAAATGTACGGATACTTTTCCATCCTGTGTTTTGACTGTCCATCCATCCTCTTCTGTAAATACTTTATGTGTGCCTAAATTAATCATAGGCTCAATGGCCAATACTAAATTTTCTACCAGCTTCATACCCGTCCCTCTTTTACCATAATTAGGAACTTGAGGATCTTCATGTAATGCTGTTCCTAAACCATGTCCTACTAGTTCTCTCACAACACCATAGCCATTTTTTTTCTCAGTATGTTCTTGTACAGCAAAACCAATATCACCTACTCTATTATTAACGATAGCCTTTTCAATGCCTTTGTACAATGATTCCTTTGTCACCTTCACCAATTTCAAAAGTTCTGGTGCAACTTCTCCTAATATAAAAGTATACGCATGATCTCCATGCCAACCATTTAAAATCACACCTAAATCAATTGATACTAAATCTCCCTCTTTCAACGCTGTCTTATTTGGAAAACCATGTACCACCACATCATTCACTGATGCACAAATATGATGCGGATAACCATGATAATTGTAAAATGACAATATCCCTTTATGATCTTTCACAAATTCCATACAGAATTGATCTATATCTAAAGTAGTCATACCAGGTTTAATTACTTTCGCAACTTCTGTTAATGTTTGACTTACTAATAAAGCAGCCTCTTTCATTAAGCCAACTTGTTCTTCTGTTTTAGTATATACCATAGAGCGAGAATTCGATGCTAAAAAAAACAAACCTGTCTTTTAATGGACAGGTTTGTAAATATAATTATTTTATAAAAAATTACATACCTGTAATTGGTGATCTCCCTTGAATACGACCTGTACTCATCAATCCATCATACTGACGCATTAATAAATAAGTCTCGATCTGTTGTAATGTATCCAAAACAACACCTACCATAATCAATAGAGAAGTACCTCCAAAGAATGTGCTAAAACCTTGGGTCACACCCAATTTTTGAGCAAAGCCTGGAAGGATACCCACCAATGCTAATAAGATCGCACCTGGTAATGTGATTCTATCCATTACTGCACCAATATAATCTGTTGTTGGTTGACCTGGCTTAACACCTGGAATGAATCCATTGTTACGCTTAAGGTCTTCAGAGATCTGCTTTGGATTAAAAATTAAAGCAGTATACAAGAAGGTGAATCCAATTACCATCACAGAATAAATCAACATGTACCACACATTACTGTGGTCATTGAAAATTCTAACGATACCTTGTGCAGAATCAATATTTGTGAAGGAAACTAAAGTGGGTAAGAACATGATCGCTTGTGCGAAGATAATAGGCATTACACCAGCACTGTTCACTTTAACAGGTAAAAACTGACGTGCACCACCAACTTGAGCGCCACCAATGACTTGCTTTGCATAAGTTACAGGGATCTTACGAACACCTTGTACCAATAAAATCAAGCCCATGATGATGGTTACTAAAATTGCAACTTCAATTAAGAAAATTAACAAACCACCACCACCTTTTTGGCTTTTAGAACCAAATTCCATGATGATTGATTGTGGCAAACGCGCTAAGATACCAACCATGATGATGATAGAAGTACCATTACCTAAACCTTTATCTTGAATCTTCTCACCTAACCACATTACAAATAATGTACCAGCTGTTAATGTGATTACTGTAGAGAACCAGAAATAATCTTTGTATGCAGGAATCAATGCATCAGCATAGCCTGGGCTATTTAAATAAGCTACATAAGCCCCAGCTTGGAATAAAGTTACAATCACTGTCAAATAACGAGTCCATTGATTGATTTTGTTTCTTCCACTCTCTCCTTCTTTTTGAATCTTCTGTAATTGAGGCACTAAAATAGTCATCAATTGCATAAAGATAGATGCAGAAATATAAGGCATGATACCCAAAGCTAAAATTGAAGCTTGAGAAAATGCACCACCGGCGAACATATCGAAAATGCCTAGTAGACCATTGTTACCGCCTGCTTTTTGAGCAGCTTCGATTGCCAATGGATTAATACCAGGTAAAGTGATTTGTGCACCAATTCTATAAGTCAATACGAACAATAAAGTCACTATAATCTTAGATTTTAGTTCGTCAATTGCCCAAATATTTTTAAATGTATCTATTAGTTTTTTCATCAGTGTTTAATTATGTGCTTGGCCCTTTAAATTGAAAAGACGCACTGTTAATGCGTCTTGCAATATACTAAAAAAATTAGATTATTTCGATGGTTCCGCCAGCTGCAACAATCGCATCTTGTGCTTTCTTACTTGCTGCGTTGACTCTGAAATTAATCTTAGTTTTTAATTCGCCATTTGCCAACACTTTTACTAAATCAGTACGACTGATCAAGCTATTCATATATAAGTTTTCTGGAGTAATTTCTGTGAAACCATATTTCTCGATCAATTGATCTAATTGACCTAAGTTGAAAACAACATAGTCGATACGGTTGATGTTTTTAAATCCACGCTTTGGAACTCTACGCTGAATTGGCATCTGACCACCTTCGTGTGCCATTTTACTTTTATAACCAGCACGAGACTGACCACCTTTATTACCTTTAGTAGATGTACCACCTTTACCAGATGCCTCACCTCTACCGATTCTGATTGCTTTGTGAACTGAACCTTCTGCAGGTTTTAAATTGTGTAATTTCATTTTTATTGATTTTTACTTTCGGGGAATCTCCCCTCGCATTTATGAATTGAAGAGTTCTGCTAATTAAGCGATCTCTTCTACTTTTACTAAGTGGCTTACTTTATTCACCATACCTAAGATTTGAGGAGTTGCCTCAACTTCTTTAGTAGCGTTTAATTTTCTAAGACCTAATGCAATCAAAGTTTGTTTTTGACGCTCCGATCTGTCGATACCGCTTTTTACTTGAGTTATTTTAATCTTTTTCATCTGTAATTATTGATGGTGTATTTAAAAAATCAATGACTTGATTATCCGTTAAATACTTTTGATAATTTAATATTTCTTGTTTTTGCAACTTGAACTGGCTCACGTAATAATCCTAGGGCTTTAATGGTCGCTTTAACCACGTTATGTGGATTCGCAGAACCTAAGCTCTTAGCTAAGATATCCGTGATACCTGCGCTCTCTAATACAGCACGCATACTACCACCCGCAATTACACCCGCTCCGTGTGCAGCTGGTTTGATCATTACTTTAGCAGCACCTTCTTTAGCCAATTGCTCATGAGGAATCGTTCCGTGCATAATTGGCACTTTCACTAAATTCTTCTTAGCATCTTCGATACCTTTTGTGATGGCTTCTTGCACTTCTTTAGCTTTACCTAAACCTTGACCAACAACACCATTTTCATTACCTACTACCACTAAAGCGGAGAAGCTGAAAGTACGGCCACCCTTGGTTGTTTTTACTACACGATTGATAGAAACTACTTTTTCTTTTAGTTCTACATCAACTGCTGCTTTAACCTTATTTACGTTTAATTTAGACATGATTTACTATTAGTATTTTATCGAATTAAAATTGAAGTCCACCGGCTCTAGCACCTTCTGCTACGGCCTTAATTCTTCCATGATATAAGTTACCACCTCTGTCAAATACACAAGTTGTAATATTAAGTGCTAAAGCTTTTTTAGCAACTGATGCTCCAGCTAATTTAGCTTTATCAATTTTTGGAACTTTTTGCGCTTCGATATCCGCTTCTCTTGAAGATGATGCTGCTAAGGTTACCCCGTTTACATCGTCGATCAATTGGCAATAAATATCAGCGTTACTTCTGAAAACAGATAAACGAGGTTTCGCTGCAGTACCTTGTACTTTCTTACGAATTCTATATCTGATCTTTTGTCTTTGAGCTAATTTACTCATATTGATTATTTTTTAGTTGAGCGATGCTGCCGCTCTTCGTGATTTTAATGTTTATTTACCTGCTGCTTTACCTGCTTTTCTTCTTACAACTTCATCAGAATACCTCACACCTTTTCCTTTGTATGGTTCTGGCTTACGTAATCCTCTGATTTTAGCAGCAACTTGACCAATTAATTGCTTGTCTGCACTTTCTAAGAAGATCTTTGGATTTTGACCTTTCTCAGTTGTTGTAGATATCGTCAATTCTTTTGGAATTTCAAATATGATATTGTGAGAGTATCCTAAAGCTAGGTCTAATACATTTCCTGTATTTGCAGCTTTAAAACCCACACCCACTAATTCTAATTCTTTTTTATATCCTTCAGTTACACCCTTCACTAAGTTTGCAATTAAAGAACGGTATAAACCGTGCATTGCTCTGTGACGGATTTGCTCTGTTGGACGCTTTACGATGACTTCGTTCGCTTCTACTTCAACGATGATATCGCGATCAACTTCTTGAGTTAAAGTGCCTTTTGGACCTTTAACTGTAACAACAGCATCTTTAACAGATACAGTCACCCCAGCTGGGATTGTGATTGGTTTTTTTCCTATACGTGACATAGTCGATTTTTTATTTTTTGTGAAACTTAGTTGTTTTCAGCCCCGACTAAAAGGCTTAACTGCTAACTAAGCAATGAAATTATTTTTTTTAAGTTCTACTATGCAATCGCACATAAAACTTCACCACCTACATTATTCGCTTTAGCTTCTTTATCTGTCATCACTCCTTTCGAAGTAGACAAGATAGCGATACCTAAACCATTGCTTATTCTTTTGATATCAGCAGGCTTAGAGTAATGACGTAAACCTGGACGACTGATACGCTCTAAAGAACGGATAGCTGGTTGCTTTGAGTTTACATCATACTTCAAGGCGATCTTAATCAAACCTTGTTTTGTATCATCTTCAAATTTGTACTTTAAGATATAACCTTGATTGTATAAAATCTCAGTGATACGCTTTTTTAAATTAGAAGCAGGGATTTCAACGATACGGTGACCAGCCATTTGGGCGTTACGTATTCTTGTTAAGTAGTCTGCTATTGGATCTGTTACCATTATTAGTATTTTAAATCAGTTCTAAATGTTGTTTGTTTCAGTATTCAAATAAATGAACTTAAATCAATCGAAAATATTACCAGCTTGCTTTTTTAACACCCGGAATCATTCCGTTCAAAGCCATGTCACGGAACATATTTCTTGAAATACCAAAGTATCTCATATATCCTCTTGGACGACCTGTTAATTGACAACGGTTCTTTAAACGAACTGGAGATGCATTTTTTGGTAATTTATCCAAACCTGCATAATCATTAGCAGCTTTTAACGCAGCGCGCTTTTCAGCGAATTGCTTAACCGTTGCTTCACGCTTTCTTTGTCTAGCTTTGACTGATGCTCTTGCCATAATATTTTAATTAGTTGTTATCTTTTTTAATGTTTTTGAAAGGCATACCTAATTCTTTTAATAATTCGTATGCTTCTTCATTGGTGTTAGCAGATGTCACGAAAGTGATATCCAAACCAGTAATTTTATTTACTTTATCGATATCGATTTCTGGGAAGATGATCTGCTCAGTGATACCTAAAGTATAGTTTCCGCGGCCATCAAATGCCTTGTCGCTAATACCTTTGAAATCACGAACACGTGGTAAAGAAACTGCAACTAAACGGTCTAAGAATTCATACATCTTCACACCTCTTAAAGTTACACGAGCGCCAATTGGCATACCCTTACGTAATTTAAAGTTGGAGATATCTTTCTTAGAAAGTGTTGGTACAGCTTTTTGACCAGTGATCATTGTTAGCTCATCGATAGCGATGTCTACCAATTTCTTGTCATTTACTGCGCCATTCACACCACGGTTGATGCAAATTTTTTCTAACTTAGGAGTTTGCATTACAGACTTGTAACCAAACTTTTTAGATAAAGCAGGGATCACTTCTTTAGTGTACTTGTCTGCTAATCTTGGAGTGTATTTTACGGTACTCATTATTTAATTACCTCCCCTGATTTTTTTGAAATTCTAACTAATTTACCTGTTTCTCTTGAACGCTTCACTTTAGTTGGCGCGCTTGTTTTAGCATCCCATAACATTACATTACTAATGTTGATAGAAGCTTCTACTTTCACGATACCACCTTTTGTATTTGAAGCAGAAGGCTTAGTGTGCTTTGTTGCGATGGCTACACCTTCAACAATTACACGTCCTTTTTCTACATTCACTTCCAATACTGTGCGAGGTTTTTTCAAGTCCTTGTCATCTCCAGCAATAACTACAACGCTATCACCTTTTTTGATGCTGTATTTGGGTTTGAATCTGTTGTTCATAATTATGTATATTTTATAACACCTCTGGTGCTAATGAAACAATTTTCATGTATCCTTTGTCACGCAATTCACGAGCAACTGGGCCAAAGATACGTGTACCTCTAGGCTCTTCTGAATTGTTTAACAATACCACAGCGTTGTCGTCAAAACGGATATAAGAACCGTCTTTTCTACGCAACTTGTTTTTTGTACGAACGATAACTGCTTTTGAAACAGTACCTTTCTTAATACCGCCTGCAGGAATGGCATCCTTAACAGTTACAACGATGGTATCACCAATCTTTGCAAAGTCTTGTCCGCTATTACCTAGCTTTCTCCACTACTTCTACCAATCTCCAACGTTTTGTTTTACTTAAAGGACGTGTTTCCATGATCTTAACAATATCACCCATTGTACACTCGTCTTTTTCGTCGTGTGCATGGAACTTTGTTGTTTTTTTCACGAACTTACCGTAGATAGGGTGTTTCACTTTTCTTTCAACTGCAACAGTAATGGTTTTATTCATTTTGTTACTGGTGACTACACCGATTCTCGTTTTACGTAAATTTCTTACTACCATTGTCATAATTTTATACTGTTAAATATCTTAGATACCTAACTCTTTTTTCTTTAATTCCGTTTTTAAACGGGCAATGTCTTTACGAAGTCCGCGGATGCTCATTGGATTCTCTAGAGGAGAAATAGCGTGAGCGAACTCTAATTTCTTAAGTCTTAATTGATCTTCAGTGATACGGGCAGTTAAGTCCGCAGCGCTTAAACCTTTTAGTTCCTTATTAAATTCAAATGTCTTGTTTGCCATAGCAAATTCTTTTTTTTGTTATCCTTATTAATTACAAGTCGTTCATTATAAATCTCTTCTTGTAACAAACTTTGTGTTGATTGGTAATTTCTGTGCAGCTAAGCCCATCGCCTCTTTTGCAACTTCTGGTGTAACACCATCAATTTCAAAAATGATACGACCTGGTTCTACTACAGCAGCCCAGAATTCAGGGTTACCTTTACCTTTACCCATTCTCACCTCTGCAGGCTTACGAGTAATAATTTTATCTGGGAAAACACGAATCCATACATTACCTTCTCTCTTCATTGCACGTGTCATCGCTTGACGAGCAGACTCAATTTGTCTGTTTGTCAACCAAATTGGATCTAATGATTTTAGTGCAAAAGAACCAAAAGCAATAGAAGTTCCGCGCTTCGCTACTTCGCGAATACGTCCTTTCTGTTGTTTTCTGTGTTTACTTCTTTTTGGCTGTAACATCTTATTATATTGTTATCTCTTAATTAATTAATTATCTTTTTCTTGGACCACCTGCTCCTGGACCACGACGGTCGTTGTTTCTATCATCACGACGGTCTCCACCACGGAAGTCAGCTCTTTCGCCACCTTCTTTGCCACCAATGATGTTTGGATTTAAGTCACGCTTACCAAGTACTTCACCTTTACAAATCCATACTTTGATGCCGATTTTACCGTACACTGTTAATGCAAATAAGCTAGCGTAATCGATGTCCATTCTGAAAGTATGTAAAGGCACTCTACCTTGCTTGATCTCTTCAGAACGAGCAATCTCTGCTCCTCCGATACGACCACCTACTTTGATTTTAATTCCTTCTGCACCCATTCTCAAGGTAGAAGCAATCGCCATCTTAATAGCACGCTTGTAGTTAATACGATTTTCAATTTGACGCGCGATTGTTTCTCCAACAATTGTTGCATCTAATTCTGGACGACGAATCTCAAGAATGTTGATTTGAACATCGTCTTTGTGCGTTAATTTCTTTAACTCTTCTTTGATACGATCTACCTCGCCACCACCTTTACCGATGATGATACCTGGTTTAGACGTGTGAATCGTAATGATTAACTTACCTAATGTACGTTCGATAACGATACGAGCGATACCGCCCTTGTTAATACGAGCAATTAAGTACGTACGGATTTTATGGTCCTCAATTAACTTAGTAGCGTAATCTTTTTTATTACCATACCAGTTACTTTCCCATCCGCGGATGATACCTAATCTGTTCCCAATTGGATTTGCTTTCTGACCCATAGTGATGGTTTAGAATATTTAGTTTTTTGAATCTGATTTAGTATCTACAATCAATGTTACGTGATTGCTGCGCTTTCTAACTCTGTAGCCACGTCCTTGTGGAGCTGGGCGCATACGCTTTAACGTACGACCACCGTCTACAAAAACTGTTTTAACTACTAAGTTGCTATCTGCTGCACTAGCGCCATTGTTTTTTTGCTCCCAGTTACTGATTGCACTTTTTAACAACTTTGCTAATGGAACTGCATTGTGTTGAGGATGGAAATCCAAAATTGCCAATGCTTTTTCCACTTCCATACCACGAATAACGTCTGCGATCAAACGCATCTTACGTGGGCCTGTGGGATAATTGTTTAGTTTAGCTACTGCTTCCATTTCTTTATTGTTTAGTGTTTGAACTTAACGATCAAACCTTAATGTTGATTTACTTTTTTGATCCTGCGTGTCCTCTGAAGTTTCTTGTTGGAGAAAATTCACCTAATTTATGACCTACCATGAATTCGGTCACATAAACTGGGATAAATTTATTTCCGTTGTGTACTGCGAAAGTATGTCCTACAAAATCTGGAGAGATTGTACTTCTACGACTCCAAGTTTTAATTACACCTTTCTTAGTTTTGCCTCCGTTCATATCCTCTACTTTTCCTTCAAGGTTATGATCTATATAAGGACCTTTTTTAATCGAACGACCCATAGTAACGAGTTAATTTGATTGTTAAATTATTTTGTCAATTTTTTTCCGTCACGACGTTGAATAATCAACTTATCGCTACCCTTTCCTCTTGTTCTAGTTTTCTCTCCTTTAGCATACTTGCCATTTCTGCTTCTTGGATGTCCACCAGACGCTCTACCTTCACCACCACCCATCGGGTGATCCACTGGGTTCATGGCAACACCTCTTACACGAGGACGTACACCTTTCCAACGGTTTCTACCTGCTTTACCAGCTGTTTCTAAGTTGTGGTCGCTATTTGAAACCACACCAATTGTTGCGTAACAGTTGATTAAAACTTTTCTTAATTCACCAGAAGGCATTTTAAGTACAGCATAATCAGTTTCCTTATTCGCTAACTGCGCAGATGTACCAGCACTTCTTACCAATTTACCACCTTGTCCAGGTTGCATTTCGATGTTGTGAATCATTGTACCTAATGGAATACTCTTCATAGGTAATGCGTTACCGATTTCTGGAACAACGTTGTCACCAGAAGATACAGTTGCACCTACTTGTAAACCATTTGGACAGATGATGTATCTTTTCTCTCCATCAGTATATTGAACCAATGCGATGAATGCAGTTCTGTTTGGATCATACTCAACAGACACCACTTGCGCTTGCATATCCTTCTTATCTCTTTTGAAATCGATAAGACGATAGTGTTGTCTATGACCACCACCCATGTAACGCATTGCACGACGACCTTGGAAGTTACGTCCTGCAGTTTTCTTTTGAGGTTCTAACAAACTCTTTTCAGGTTTGTTAGTTGTGATTTCAGCGTAAGCGTTACCAATTCTCCAACGGGTTCCTGCTGTAATCGGTTTGTACTTTCTTAATGCCATTTTGTTTTTTTTTACTTTAAAAGACTTTTGGTCTTACGAATTTTTCAGCTTCGCAGGATTGGTTTGATTAATATTTCTGTCAACTTCATAATAATAAGTTTTATACCTTATAAGGATTAAGCTGTTGCTTTTTCCTCTTCGTTAAAGATTTTAGCAGCACCTTCTGTGATCACTAATACGTCCGCATTCATGATGTCGTATGTATTGATATCAGATAATAAAGAACTTGCTACGTTAGGAATATTACGTGTACTTAAGTAGATGTTTTCATCATACTCAGGTAAGATTACTAAAGTCTTTTTGTTCTCTAATTTCAATTGGTTCATGATCGCAGTGATATCCTTTGTTTTAGGAGTAAACATTTTGATGTCTTCTAAAACTAAGATTGCTTGATCAATCGCTTTGTGAGATAATGCAGAGATCTTAGCCAAATCTTTCACCTTACGGTTTAATTTGAAATCATAAGAGTGCGGCTTTGGTCCAAAGATGGTACCACCACCCTTGTACAAAGGGTTACGGATATTACCCTTACGAGCACCACCAGTACCTTTTTGCTTATGTAATTTTCTGCTAGCACCTTGTACTTCTGCACGTGTCTTTACTTTATGCGTACCTGAACGGCGCGCAGCTAAATATTGTTTAACGGCTAAATAAATAACATGATCATTTGGTGTAGCACCAAAAATCTCAGCAGGTAATTCTACCTGTCTGCCTGTTTTTTTGCCTTTTATATCTATTACTTCTAATTGCATTGTTGTCGATTAAGTGGTGATTACTTTTGGATTAAAACGATTGAACCATTATGTCCAGGAACAGATCCACTTACTAATAAGTAGTTCTTTTCTGGAAATAACTTTAATACTTTTAAACCTTTTGTTTTAACGCGATCGTTACCCATACGACCAGCCATGCGCATACCCTTGAATACTCTTGCTGGATAAGATGATCCACCAATAGAACCCGGAGCACGAGAACGATCGTGTTGGCCGTGCGTAGCTTCACCCACACCACTAAATCCATGACGCTTAACAACACCTTGGAAACCTTTACCTTTTGTTGTACCAACAACTTCAACAGTATCTCCTTCAGAGAACATGTCTAAGGTAATAGTTGTTCCTAAAGCAGCTTCAAGATCATAGTTGCGGAACTCTTTTACGAATTTTTTGGGAGCAGTCTGCGCTTTTGCGTAGTGATTAATTTCAGACTTTGTAGAATGCTTTTCTTTCTTGTCGCCCAATGCTAACTGCACTGCGCTATAACCGTCCACTTCTGGTGTTTTAACCTGAGTGACTGTACAAGGACCAGCTTCGATAATGGTACAAGCGATTTGCTTACCATCTTCAGCGAAGATGCTGGTCATGCCAATTTTTTTTCCAATAATACCTTTCATCTGTTTTGCGGTTTATGCCCCGCTCTTGGTTCTGAGGACATCCGATGATGATGCTACCATTTAAAGTAGCTCGGATTCAATCCCTGTTTGCTGCCGACCTTTTCCTGAGTTTTCTCTTAATTAAAAGAGAAGGGGAAGTACCGGAAGTAAACAAACCTCGAAGGGCCTGTTTATATTTTTCTTCTATATTCTACCAGCGCTCCTTTTTCTACTGATGCATAATGTGTCAGTGATTGGGAGATGGAATTAAAAATACTTATGCTTTGATCTCCACCTCAACACCTGATGGTAAGTCTAACTTACTTAGGGCGTCTACTGTTTTCGAAGAAGAAGTGTAGATATCCAATAAACGCTTGTGCGTTGCTAATTGGAACTGCTCACGACTTTTCTTGTTAACGTGCGGTGAACGTAACACAGTGAAAATGCGTTTGTGTGTAGGCAAAGGAATAGGACCTGTAACTACTGCACCTGTACTGCGTACTGTCTTTACGATTTTCTCAGCTGATTTATCAACTAAGTTGTGATCGTAAGATTGTAATTTTATTCTAATTCTTTGAGACATAGCTTATTTTTCCAAATTATCTTGGGGTTGCAAAGGTAATGGGTTGCAATATTGTTTGGTGCTGGGTTATAATGACTGAACTCCATAGTTGATGTAGCACGACCAGAGCTCAATGAACGCAATTGTGTTACGTATCCGAACATTTCGCTCAATGGCACTTTCGCCTTGATCACTTGTAAGTTTCCGCGGCTGTCCATACCTTCTAACATACCACGACGACGGTTCAAGTCACCAGTTACATCTCCCATGTACTGATCTGGAGTAACTACCTCTACTTTCATGATTGGCTCAAGCAAAGTAGGCTTCGCTTTCTTACCAGCAGTTCTGAAACCAGCTTTAGCACATAATTCAAATGACATTGCATCAGAATCCACATCATGGTAAGATCCATCAAATACACGAACTTTCATGTTGTTCACTGGGAAACCAGCTAAAACTCCAGTTGTCATAGATGTTTCAAAACCTTTGATGATTGCAGGAACAAATTCCTTAGGGATAGATCCTCCGAATAAATCATTCACAAATTGGAATGCTTTTTTATCCGCATTTGCTGCCAACCACTCCTCATCTGCAGGTCCGATAGAGAATTGGATATCAGCGAACTTACCACGACCACCGGATTGTTTCTTCAACACTTCACGGTGCTCAATAGTTGTTCCAAATGATTCTTTGTAAGCAACCTGAGGATTACCTTGGTTGATTTCCACTTTGAACTCACGACGCATACGGTCAACGATGATCTCTAAGTGTAATTCACCCATACCTGATAAGATGGTTTGACCAGTGTCTTCGTCCGTCTTTACTCTTAAGGTTGGATCTTCCTCTACTAATTTTGCAATCGCCATACCCATTTTATCAACGTCCGCTTGAGTTTTTGGCTCAACTGCAACAGAGATCACTGGCTCTGGGATAAACATATTCTCAAGAACGATTAAGTGATTCTCATCACATAATGTGTCTCCTGTTTTAATCTCTTTAAATCCAACCGCTGCTGCGATGTCACCTGCTTCGATAAAATCGATTGGGTTTTGTTTGTTTGCAAACATCTTCATGATACGAGAGATACGCTCATTCTTACCACTACGTACGTTTCTTACATAAGAACCCGCATCTAAGTGACCAGAATAACATCTAAAGAAGGCAAGACGTCCTACAAATGGATCTGTCATAATTTTGAATGCCAATGCAGCAAATGGTTCTTTTGCATTTGGCTTACGGTAAACTTTTTCTCCTGTGTCAGGATCTGTACCTTCTGTATCATCCACATCTACTGGAGAAGGTAAATAACGACATACCGCATCTAATGCAGTTTGTACTCCTTTATTTTTGAATGAAGATCCACACATCATTGGAACGATACTTAAATCGATACAAGCTTTACGGATCGCTTCGTGCACCTCATCTTCAGAAATTGAATCTGGGTTTTCAAAAAATTTCTCCATTAACTTATCATCATATTCAGCAACCGCTTCAATTAATTGAGCTCTCCAATATTCTACATCTTCTTTCATATCATCTGGCACAGGGATCTCAGAGTAAGTCATACCTTCTGTAGCATCATCCCAGATAATACCTTTCATTTTAATCAAATCCACTACCCCTTTGAAACCATCTTCAGCACCAATTGGTAATTGCAATGGCACCGCTTTTGCACCTAGCATTTCTCTTACTTGTGTAACCACCATTAAGAAGTCTGCACCAGCACGATCCATTTTATTTACGAAACCAATACGTGGAACTTTATATCGATTTGCTTGACGCCATACAGTTTCTGATTGTGGTTCAACACCATCTACAGCAGAGAACAATGCAATCAAACCATCCAATACACGCATAGAACGCTCTACCTCTACGGTAAAGTCAACGTGGCCCGGAGTATCAATAATATTGAAATAATAATCTTTTGTGTTCGCATCTTTTTTACCCAATGTAGTTGGGAATTGCCATTGACAACTTACCGCTGCAGAAGTAATTGTGATACCTCTTTCTTTTTCTTGCTCCATCCAGTCAGTAGTTGCACCACCATCATGTACTTCACCAATTTTGTGAATCATACCGGTGTAACGCAAGATACGTTCAGTAGTTGTAGTCTTACCAGCATCGATGTGCGCAGCAATTCCAAAGTTTCTTTGTAGTTTTAAGTCCGCCATATTAGGGTTTTTTAATTTTATTTATCCAATTTTCCGAGGCGCAAAGTTAATCATATAAGTGATTGAACAACAATATCCGCCCCCTTTTTTTCAATAAAAAACCTCCACATTGCTGTAGAGGTTTTACTATAATAAGGTAAATGATTCCTTTTGAGGAGATTACACTTTGAAGTGAGAGAACGCTTTGTTCGCCTCAGCCATACGGTGTGTATCTTCTTTTTTCTTAAATGCACCGCCTTCGCCTTTTGTAGCTGCTACGATTTCATTTGCTAATTTGTCGGCCATTGTTTTACCATTTCGCTCGCGACTAAAGCGTACCAACCACTTCATGCTTAGAGAAATTTTCCTGTCTGCACGAACTTCAGCAGGAATTTGGAAAGTTGCACCACCAATACGACGACTACGAACTTCAACCGCTGGAGTGACATTTACAACAGCCTTCTTCCACATTTCATAACCATCTTCGTTAGTCATTTTAGTTACTTTGTCTAAAGCATCGTAAAATATTTTATAGGCAGTTGTCTTTTTACCATCTAACATAATGTTGTTGATAAAACGAGTTACTGCTACATCGCTGAAACGAGGATCTGGAGCTAATGGAATCTTTTTAGGTTGTGCTTTACGCATGTCGAATATTAATTAGTTGTTACTTGATAATAAATTATTTCTTTGCTTTTTCTTTCTTAGTTCCGTACTTACTACGAGATTGCTTACGGTCTTTAACACCTGCTGTATCCAAACTACCACGTACAATATGGTAACGTACACCCGGTAAGTCTTTTACACGACCACCACGGATTAATACGATACTGTGCTCTTGTAAGTTATGGCCTTCACCTGGGATATAGGCAATGACTTCAATCTTATTAGTCAAACGTACTTTTGCTACTTTACGTAAAGCAGAGTTCGGCTTTTTTGGAGTTGTTGTATATACTCTTGTGCAAACACCACGACGCTGAGGACATGCATCCAAAGCTCTTGATTTACTTTTAGCCCTGATGATCTCACGGCCTTTTCTCACTAATTGTTGAATAGTAGGCATTAATTATGCTGTTTAGTTCAATTTTGGTTTATAAAAAATTCGGACGGCAAAGGTAATGTCTGTTAACGAATTACCAAAATGTTATTTGCTATTTTTTAAAAAATAAAGCAATTAGACCCATTTACTGAACGATTGTCTTTGTTTTTGAAAGTTAAAATACTGATTTACAGTTATTTAACTATATTTTCACGAGCCATCCATGTTTGTCTTCTTCAAGACCTGTGCGAATGTCATTTAGCTTCTTTTTTAGCTTCTTTGCCACGGTGGATTTGGTTAAGTCAAAATCCATTACATAATCGCCTTCTGCTAATCTGCAAATAAATGATACAACCGCTGCTGTACCTACCCCAAATACTTCTTCTAGCTTACCAGATTTATGTGCAGTAACAATTTCTTCGATTGAAAGGTTACGCTCTTCAACAGTATAACCCATTTCCCTCAACAATATAATAGCACTTGCTCTAGTTACCCCTTTCAAAACGGTGCCCCTTTCCAAACTCGGAGTTATGACTTTTCCATCAATCACAAACATGACATTCATCATCCCAACCTCTTCTACATATTTATGTTCCAAAGCGTCTGTCCACAAAATTTGATCATATCCTTTTTTTTGCGCTAACACAACAGGATACAAACTTGCACCATAGTTGCCGCCATTTTTTGCAAAACCTACTCCACCTGGCGTGGCTCTCGTAAAATCTTTTTCAATTAAGATCTTCATTGGTTCTGTATTATATGGACCCGATGGTCCTAAAATAATCATGAACTTGTACAATGCCGATGGACGCACGCCAATAAAAGGATCTGTTGCAATCATGAATGGACGAATGTACAATGAATGATCTTCTTCTTTTGGAATCCAATCCTTTTCAATCTTGATCAATTGCTTCATTCCATCCATAAATAACCATTCTGGAACGGTTGGCATTTGCATTCTTTCTGCAGAGGTATTAAAGCGTTTGTAATTTTCTTCTGGTCTAAAAATAACCACCTCATCATTTACAGTTTTATATGCTTTGATCCCTTCAAATATAGATTGACCATAATGCAAAACAGCAGTAGATGGATCTATTTGTAATGGTTCGAATTTTTTAATGACTGCATTTGTCCATTCACCATCTTTGTAATCCGCTTCTAACATATAGTTGGTGAAGCTTTTCCCAAAATAAAAATTTTTAGGATCTAAATGCCTTAATTGCTCCTTCGGCATTTCTATAAATGGGATGTTTCCTACGCTCATTATTATTCTTTTTTATGCTAAATCAAACACAAAGAAACACAAAAAAATAAATACGAACAATTGTTATTTTTTCAAACCAATCAATTCAGTTAATTTTCAGCATCTAAATCCTCTAAAAGAAGTGAAAAACAATTTGCCAAATAGCGTATTAGTGAACCTATATAAAGAAAGTTTAGTACTTGGCGTTACTCCGGCAAATGTGGATAAAAAAGCACAGGCATTCCCGCCTGTTGAAGAAAAAAACACAGCAATTGCCGCAGAAGAGCCACTTATTGCACCTATCAAATTTCTTGGCGAACACCAAAAAAAGATCCTTGTTTTAGTGCAAGATCCAGAT
>RFSD01000041.1 GCA_009924165.1 Chitinophagia bacterium
GGTTTAGGAAGGATAATGTCTTCAGGATCATCGATTCTGCTAATCGCATATTGGTAATGTGCTGTAAGTTTAGGATTGCTTATAGAAAGACTCTTTAATTTTGATTTCAATTGATTCAATCTATTCGCACAGATACTTTTCACTTCAAAATTAGCATCGCTACTTTGGCTCAAGCCAATTAACCAGCTTAAAGTTTGTTGTTGCGTTTGTAATTGAATTGAACTCGCTAAGCCAGATACCGCAGGCGCATACCATGTATTCACTAAAATAGCATCTAAGACATCATCCCATCCCATTCTGCCTGCTCTTGCCTTATTTTGTACTAAACGGTTGGCCCTTTCTGCATTGAATAAAAAAGATAATTCAAAATCGACTAAAGCTTCTGCTGGAGACAATGCATCAAAGCTCAATCCTGTTCTTTTTGTAAACAATTCTCCTACGCCATAGTACATCGGCGGTCTTGGAGGAATAAGTTGTAAAATATTTTCTGGAATAGATAAAAAGCTTGGATTTAAAGCAGATAAAGCTGCATTCAACGCTTTTTGTTGTATAGCATTTGAAAGAATAGTAGGTTGTATTTGATTTTTATCTCCTCTCACACTGTATTGATAATTCACACCTCCAATTAATTTTGTAACTGCTTCATATTGATAGCGATGGTAATTGTATACTGGAACAAGCATGTCTTCTAGTTGTGCCAATGGTGTCCCAATTTTTACAACTTCTTCGCTAAATTGTTGCATTGCTTTATTTCGTACAGCAAAAGTTTGTATTAATCCATCTACTGCATCAGCTTGATTGTCCCATAAATGGGCATTCGGATGCATGCCACCGGCAGCTCTTGCGTCTGCATCAGCAATAAATTGCAAACCATTTTTTGAATTTTCTTCTAACATTTGATTCAATGCACTTGCTTCATTGGTGCCATTTGGAAAATCTTGGTAACCATAAGTGATAGCGCGTTTATCCCAAAGACCAATTTCGTCTGTATAAATTTTTGAGAAATCCAAAGCACCTTTTTCATTTACAAAAATATTTGGATGTGGGTAGTCCATTACAGAAGCCCTGTCGTTGAAGCTAGAAGCATAATTATGTTGTAAACCTAATGTATGTCCTATTTCATGTGCAGAAAGTTGTCTTAAACGATGAATTGCAGCTTTGCGCATTGCTTCAGAAACCGGCTGTCCAGCAACAAATGGTGATAGCAATGCAGTAAAAATTAAATAATCCTGTCTTACTCTCAAAGAACCTAATGATACCTGACCTTTGATAATTTCTCCTGTTCTAGGGTCTACTACAGAAGCGCCATAGCTCCATCCTCTAGTAGAACGATGCACCCAATTGATCATATTGTAACGAATATCCATTGGATCTGCAGAGTCGGGAAGGATGTATAATTGAAATGCATTTTTATAGCCTGCAGCTTCAAACGCTTGATTCCACCATCTTCCACCTTCTAATAAAGCAGAACGAATTGGTTCAGGTGTGCCATTGTCTAAATAATAAATGATTGGCTTAACAGCTTCGCTGATTGCAGCAGTCGGATCTTTTTTTTCTAAGCGATGTCTATTGATAACCATTTGTTGAATTGGTTCACTTATGTCTGAGCTGTAATCAAAATAACTCGTACCAAAGAAGCCGCTTCGAATATCATATTTTCTTGGCGTATAATTATTGTCAGGTAATTCTACAAAGCTATGGTGCATCCTAACAGTAATGGCTTCTGGAGAGGGTGTGACTGATTGCACTAACCTTCCAGCGTCTGATCCGCCAACAAATGTTACAGTAGCTTCGAACTCAGCATTTTTAGGAAAATTCTTGGTGTTTTGAATATAAATAGCAGATCTATTTTCATTGATTGAATAAGTACCTTGTCTTGCGCGTTTAATTCGATCTGCCACACCATGTGCATCTCTTAAAAAGAAACTGGTGGCATCAACTAAAATTTTACTCATCGATGGATCAGTTGCATTTACCTCCTCCGCTTCGATCGTAAAATTAAATAAGATAGATTGTGCAAAAGATTGTTCAACTGCTTTTTGTTCTCTTTTGTCATTGGTAACAGCTCTATAGTCTAGATTAGGCTGCGTTAAAAATATTTTTTTGCCAACTCGATTAAAGTATACAATTCTTGAATCCCCTAATTGACCTCTATCAAGCCCAATATCATTGGATCCCAGCCCGGCAGGCAATGAATTGACATATAAAAACGGAGTATTCAATTTGTCTACCACTAAATAGATTTTTCCATTGGTATTGTCCCAATAAAAATCATAAAATCCTTTTTTTAATTCCATATTTTTTGTCTTCTCTGCAATAGAACCAATTTGAGAAAAACCAAAAAATGGGATGATTAGCAATACAAGAATCTTGCGCATAGGTATTTATTTTTGTTGACATAAAAAATCCCGCATAAAGCGGGATTTATATTAAGCTATTTTGATTAAGCTGTTGGATTATTGTCCGTGCTCGGAGCTTCAAAAAGTGTAGGTGTAACTACAGGAGCTACTACAGGCGCTACAGTTGGAGCTGCAACTTTCTTAGGAGCTGCTTTCTTTTTTGCAGGTGCCTTTTTCGCCACCGACTTTTTAGCTACTGCTTTTTTCTTTGGAGCTGCTTTCTTTTTAGCTGGGGTTGCTTTTTTCTTACTTGCCATGATCTTATGTTTTTTAAGGATTGTTGATTTTTATAAAATTACATTCTTTTATTGTAACAAAATAAAAACAGTTTTAATTTTTTAATAATAAATTTGTTACATGCAATCAAATATTACCATGGTTTTAGGGGCATCTCCCAATCCAGAAAGATACAGTTATATGGCTTCTGTCATGTTATTAGAAAAAGGGCATGCTATATATCCCTATGGGATTAAAAAAGGGATGATCCAAACTATGTCCATTGAGCAAGAATGGCCAATTCCAGGCTCAATTAATACTTTGACTTTATATTTAGGCCCAACAGCGCAAGAGGAATATTATGATCAAATCATTGCACTCAAGCCTCAACGTATCATTTTTAATCCAGGCACTGAAAATCCTATTTTGGTTCAGCTAGCGCGCACCGCTAATATTGAAACAATTGAAGCTTGCACTTTGGTGATGTTAACGACTGGACAATATTAGTGGAATATTAATAAGCCTTCCCCCAACCAGCACGGTCCAATATCCTGTACTGAATGGATTCACTAATATGCTGATTTTTAATGTCTTTTGACCCATCTAGATCCGCAATGGTTCGAGCTACTTTGATAATACGATCATAGGCTCTTGCACTTAGATGAAATTGCTCCATGGCTAACTTTAATAATTTAGCAGATGCTTCATCTAATTGAGCCCACTCTTTTAACTCATAAGATTCCATTTGTGCATTTGTATTGATACCAGGTCGTTTAGCATATCGTGTTATTTGAATAGCTCTTGCGTTTTGTACCCTGTTGCGGATGGTCGATGAGTTTTCTATTATGCTATTGTTTGTTAGTTCCTCATAAGTCACGGGGACCACTTCAATTTGTAAATCAATCCTATCTAATAATGGCCCTGAAATTTTATGTAGGTATTTTCCAACCTGACTAGGACTACAACTGCAGGCTTTTTGAGGATGATTAAAATATCCGCAAGGGCAGGGATTCATCGAAGCAAAAAGCATAAATCTACTAGGAAACTTAACGGTTTGTCTTGATCTAGATATGCTCACAATACCTGCTTCCATGGGTTGACGTAAAATCTCTATTGCTGCTCTGCTAAATTCAGGCAGTTCATCTAAAAACAAAACCCCATTATGTGCCATAGAAATTTCACCAGGTTGTGGAATGGATCCGCCACCCACTAATGCAATTGCTGATAAGGAGTGATGCGGATTTCTAAATGGACGGGTTTGCATCAGCCCAGCATTAGGAATTAGTTTCCCCACTAAGCTATATACTTTGCTTGTCTCTAATGTTTCAGCATGGCTCATTGCAGGGAGGATACTAATACTCGTTTTTGCAAGTAATGTTTTTCCTGCACCTGGGGGTCCAACCATGATTAGATTATGACCTCCAGCAGCGGCAATTTCTATGGCTCTTTTTGCTTGAAACTGACCTTTGATAAATGCAAAATCAACAGGATAGGAGATTGATTTCTCATTGCATGTATCAATTTGTTTAAATGGGACACAAGATTCGGGATGGTTGCAAAAATGGGTGACTTGGTTGAGGTGGTCAAATGCAAATACTTTAAGGCCCTCAATCAAAGATGCTTCAGATGCATTGATTGAGGGAATGATCAATCCTGCTAAACCAGCTTCTTTTGCATAAATCGCCATGGCAAGTACCCCTTTAATTGGCTGGAGTGCCCCATTTAAACTCAACTCACCCATCATTAAGTAATCTGATAAAACTGTTGAATTGATTATTTGATCCGATGCGGCAAGGATACCAATGGCAATAGGAAGATCAAAACCAGGACCTGTTTTTTTGATATCAGCAGGGGCTAAATTGATAACTAATTTTGTTCTTGGCATCTGAAAACCATTGGCTTTGATCGCAATTTCTGTGCGATGTAAACTTTCTTTGACTGCGGTATCCGGAAGTCCAACAATACAATAGCCCTGTCCCATACTCACATTGACTTCTACTTGTATGCCGATGGCGTCCATCCCAAATAAGGAAGCACCTCTTGTTTTAACGAGCATGTTTCTTTGAAAAATAGCAAATAACTGAAACCGTATTTAAGTATTTATACGTTCAATCAAATCTACGACACCTTCTCTTTCTAAAATAAGGTAGCCAAGTCTATCCTGGCTTACACCTTTTTTTAAGTGATAATTAAATAGCAAAGTTTTACCAGTGACAGCAGTTTCAAAATAACAAAACTGAATATGTGGGTATACTTTCAATGGCTCACTAATTTCATATAAATGGGTAGATAAAATACACAAGGATTGTTTTAAAGCTTGTAAACCTTCAATCACTTTTGTACTGCACTTCATTGCGTCAATGATGTTGGTTCCTTTAAATAATTCATCAATTAGGACTAAATATTTTTTCCCATCCATAACCTGTGTTAAAGTATGTTTAATGCGTTGCACTTCATTAAAAAAATAACTTTCTCCTTTAAGCACATTGTCGGCAGTGGTTAGATTGGTGATTAGTCCATCAAAAATACTGAGCTTGCATTTTTTTGCTGGCACACCCATACCAATATGTGCTAGATAGGTAAGTAGTCCAACAGTTTTAATAAAAGTACTTTTGCCGGCCATAT
Source organism: Chitinophagia bacterium (assembly GCA_009924165.1). Taxonomy (GTDB): domain Bacteria; phylum Bacteroidota; class Bacteroidia; order Chitinophagales; family Chitinophagaceae; genus Sediminibacterium. Next base: position 5,241 of record RFSD01000041.1, read on the forward strand.
TTGCGCCAGTTAAAAATAAAAAACCTGCTTGATCAGTCAAGCTTAAATCATTCCCAACTGCATTGGTTACAAGTGGATGCACAGCACCCTCAAATTCAATGATGGGCGAAGGTTGATCCACCCATTCAGGGAAAATGAATTGGAATTCCTGTATCGCCTTAGCCATACTATAGTACGCATCTAGTATATAAAAATCTGTTTGTAATTTTCTGATTTTTGCTTTATACTGGTAATAAAAAAAGTTGCCTAACTCCAATACAGTTTGAGGATCATTTTTTAATTGATTGCTGTTGATTGTAAGACAATCTAAATTGGCTATTTCTTTTTTTATTGGTGTAATCAATGCATTTAACACAGTATTGTGCGCATATCCTTCAAACACTTTAAGCCACTGATCCAATGCTTGAACAAAATTCAATAAGTGATTCACAGAATAAGCAATTAAAGCATAGTCGGTTTTATTCCAAAATTGATACCAATAAGCACCTGTTAAACTAATGTGTTTTGGTATCTGGGCAAAGCCAGTTCCATAAAATTGATCAATGACCAAGCAAGTTCCATTAGAAATTTTCATCTGGTCCAAAAAGGCCTTCTCTGAAATAAAAATTTCTAAGGCAGATTGTCTTGATTCAATAGCATGCTTAGAAGCTAAAGGAGTCGTAATTAGCTGCATCCATTGTGCTTTACCGCCATTTGTTTTACAAAAATTCAAATGACTAGCCAGTCCTTCAGATTCATGGTGATCTAATAATCCAATATCGAGTATGGTGATTTTATCAACCTGCATTTAACTTCTTGTAAACTGCATTCTGCTCCCTTTTTGCGCCTCGTCGAATTGACCTTGATGGTAGACAAGGTGTCCATTGACAAAAGTAGATTCAATGCTGTAAGGAAATTGAGTGCCCTCAAACGGGCTCCATCCGCATTTGTATAAAATATTTTCTTTAGTCACAGTATAAGGTAATGCTTTTACGAGTACTAAATCTGCATAGTAACCTTCTCTAATAAAGCCTCTTTCTTTTATTTGAAAACAAGTAGCAACGGCATGGCTCATTTTTTCTACCATTTTTTCCATGCTCAATTTTCCTTCATGTACATATTTTAACATTAGCATCATGCCATGTTGAACCAAAGGTAATCCAGCATGCGCATGCACATAGTCTTCTTGCTTTTCGGCCCAGGTATGTGGTGCGTGATCTGTCGCAATGATATCCAGTTGGTCATTCAATAATCCTTCCCATAGTGCAGTTCTATTTTCTGCTGACTTAATGGCTGGGTTGCATTTTATTAAATTACCCTTTGCAGCATAATCGTCTGCGGTAAAATGTAAATGGTGCACACAAACTTCTGCTGTAATACGTTTTTCTGCCAAAGGTCTTAGGTTGGAGAATAATTGTAATTCCTTAGCAGTGCTAATATGCAATATGTGTAATCTTGAATCAAATTTCTTAGCCAATTGGATTGCTTTGAAGGAAGACTCAAAGCAAGCATCCACATCTCTAATGATAGGATGGTCGCTCGGTTCTAAAATGGCTTTGGTGGCTTCTAAATGGGCTTTATTTTTTTTAATGATGGCTTCTTCCTCGCAGTGTGTGGCAATCAATAATTCAGAGCCTTCAAAAATGCGTTCTAAAACAATTGGATTATCTACTAATAAATTACCAGTAGAGGAGCCCATAAAAATCTTCACACCACAAACCTCATTTTTCTTTGCATTGGTTTTTAAAATCTCCTCTACATTATCTTGTGAGGTGCCCATGAAAAAAGAATAGTTCGCCAAAGCGTTGGAGGCTGCAATTTGATATTTATCTTCTAGTAGCTCTTGTGTAAATACTGGAGGGTTGGTATTGGGCATTTCCATGAAACTTGTGGTACCTCCTGCTACAGCTGCTTTTGCTTCTGTATAAATATTGGCTTTATGGGTCAAACCGGGTTCTCTAAAGTGTACTTGATCGTCTATGGCACCTGGTAAAAGAAATTGACCTGTACCATCTATTTCTTCTACTGCAAAATTTGCATCAATATGATTGGCTATTTTTTCAATTCTTCCGTTCTTAATTAAAACATCCCCAACAAATCGACGGCCTTCATTGACAATGGTGGTGTTTTTAATTAAGTAGTTTGACATAAAAAGTATTTTAGTTTTCTATATGAATAGTGAAATAGACAAAATTTGAACTCACTTTGTCTAGGGTATTCATCAATGGATAAGTGGCATTTAATTGATGTAAGTCTTTTAGTCCATAACTAAATTTAACTTCAGGAGAAATGGTGGCATATCTCAAATAAAAACTTAAACCAACGCCAATCTCCGCACCAATATCCGTACCTTTTAAGACACTTGGGTAAGTAACGGGAAGGGGGGAACTGCCTGTTGAGGGAGGTGTGATTCTCCCTGCTTTATTACTGGCTAAGTCAAAATCAAATTTTCCACCTACTAAAAAGTAGTGTCTCATTAAATTGGTATATCTAAATCCGTTGTACCTGTCGGATTGAAACTTAAGTGCCAAAGGAAGATGAATGATGCTAGAAGATACATTTAATTTCTGACTCAAATTTGGTGTTGACTTCACTTTAAAATCAATCACATTTTTGGTACCAATAATTAATAAAGTTGGGTTGGCTCTTAATAAAACATGTTTCGTTAATCTTAAAGTTCCTACTAATCCAAGATTATAATAGAGATTATTGATTGGATTAATTTCAGTAATACTATTTGGATTGACTAAGCTAGAAGGATTGACAGTTGCTAAAAAACGATTTGCTCTATTAAATGCTAAATAGTTATTGCTAAATCCAATACTCATTCCAAAATAATAGGGAAGATCGTCGTGGTCGGGCTGAAACACCTCGTCACTTTGTGCTATTGCAGCACTGCTGATGCATAGACAAAGTATTGCTAAGCCTATTTTATTCCGCAATAAATACTGCATATGCCTAAGGTTAATTTTTTTTGAATGACTTGTTTAAATCCAACATGTTCAAAGATATTAATAAATGCTGCACCTTCTGGAAATGCAATGACGCTATCATTTAAATATTGATAGGCAGCTCTGTTACCTGAAAATAATTTACCAATAGTTGGCGTGATCCAATTCATATAAAATTGATAAATTGGCTTGAACCAAAAACTACTTGGCTGAGAAAACTCAAGAATAACCAATTTACTACCTGGTTGCAAGACCCTATAAATTTCACTTAATCCTTTCTCTAAGTTGGCAAAGTTGCGCACACCAAAAGCCACCATCGCAGCATCAAATGTTTGGTCATCAAATGGAATGGCAGTGCTGTCCCCAGTGATCAGTTGAATGTGATCACTTAAACCTTTATCTGCAATTTTGATTCTGCCGTATTGCATCATGCCCTCGGAAATATCGATCCCGGTAATTTTTAATGGAGCAATTGTCTTATCGGCCATCAAAGCCATATCGGCTGTTCCTGTAGCGATATCCAATAAATGGTTAATTTTTTGTTGACCAAAATAAGTAATGGCTTTTTTACGCCATCCTTGGTCAATGCCTAAACTTAAAAATCGGTTTAAAAAGTCATATCTTTTTGCAATATGATCGAACATGGTTGCAACCTGTTCTTTTTTAGCAGCATGGCTCGCTGCATAGGGGACTATTTTATCGTGTTCATATTCAGTCATAGGGCAAAGATATTGATTTTGTGGATGCTTTGATTATCTTCGTTTTTCATGAAAGCAAGGATCTATAAATCTACTGGTAGCTGGTATACCGTAAAGCTAGAAAATGGCCAATTTTGTCAAGCCCGCATTAAGGGGGTGATAAAATTGGATGCCATTACTTCTACCAATCCAATTGCAGTGGGAGATTGGGTGGATTGTGCTATGGAGGAGGATGCAGAGCAGGCAGTCATGATTCACCATATTATAGAAAGAGACAATTATGTGGCCAGGCAGTCTCCACATAATAAAAGGCAACAACATATTATCGCCTCTAATATGGATCAATCTATTTTGTTGGCGACATTAAAATCTCCCAAGACTTCACAGGGTTTTATAGACCGTTTTTTAGTCTCCTGTGAAGCTTTTCATATTCCTGCAATCATTGTATTCAACAAAGCAGATCTTTACGAGGACGATGAGTTAGAAAGGTTTGCCGAATTAAAATCGATGTATGAGGCAGTAGGATATCAAGTGTTTTTAATAAGTATAGAACAAAAAATTGGCCTCGAGCCATTGGATGCTTTATTGAAAAACAAAACGACATTGGTAAGCGGACATAGTGGTGTTGGAAAATCTTCTTTAATTAATTATTTATTTCCACACCTTGATTTAACGACACAGGAAGTAAGTGGATGGAGTGGGAAAGGGATGCATACGACTACTTTTGCTCAAATGTATGATTACCCTGGAGGTGGCGCTGTGATTGATACACCCGGCATGCGTGAATTAGGATTGGTAAATTTAGAGAAAGAAGAATTAGCCCAATATTTTCCTGAAATGAGAGCGAAAATGCAGGATTGTCAATTCAATAATTGTCAACATATTAATGAACCAGGTTGTGCTGTGAAAGCTGCTGTAGAAAAAGGATTGATTTCTGAAGCACGCTTTTTTAGTTATGTGGATTTATGGCATGGGATCGAAGAAAAAAAATACTAGACTACATTATTCGCCCACTTTCTTGGCAGCATCTGGTGCATCATTATAATCGCTAAACCAAGAAGCATATTTGACATAATTATTTGAAATACGGTTGATCTCTCCATGAATTAAATCTTCAGAAACCATCTTTACTTTTTTTGCAGGCACACCTGCATAAATACTGCCAGCTTCTACAATCGTCCCTTCTAATACCACTGCGCCAGCTGCAATAATCGCATTGGAATGCACCACACAGGCATCCATCACAATACTACCCATACCTATCAATACATTGTCATGAATCGTGCAACCATGCACCATGGCATTGTGACCAATTGAAACATTGCTACCAATATGGGTGGGGTGTTTTTGATAAGTACAATGTATGATCGCACCATCTTGCACATTAACTTGATCACCCATTTTGATATAATGCACATCTCCACGAATCACTGCATTGAACCAGATTGAACAATCTGCCCCCATATTCACTTCACCCACAATGGTGGCATTGGGTGCAATAAAACAATTTTCTCCAAATTGGGGTTCTTTTCCGTTAACGGGTAGTATGGTTGCCATAAAAATGCGACTTTTGTACTGCAATTTATACCGAATGTCCAGATTAAACAATAGACAATTTTTTTTACAGCATTTAGCACAAACCTCTCCTAAGCCTATTGGGCTAGAAGTAGCACGTGCATCGGGTGTGCATATCTATGATACAGTTGGTAAATCCTATCTTGACATGATTGCTGGATTTAGTGTTTGTAATATTGGACATAGTCATCCAAAAGTAATTGCTGCGATAGAACAGCAAATTAATCAATACATGCATGTGATTGTGTATGGCGAATTCATTCAATCACCGCAGGTGCAATATGCAAAAGCATTACTCTCTTTATTGCCCGAAAATTTGCAATCCATTTATTTTACCAATAGCGGTGCAGAAGCTGCAGAAGGTGCCATGAAATTAGCCAAGCGTGTTACAAAACGTACTAGAATCATTGCATTTGATGGCGCATATCATGGCAGTACTCAAGGCGCTTTAAGTGTGATGGGGGATGAATATTTTAGAAATGCGTATCGTCCTTTATTACCAGATGTAATGCATCTAAGGTATAATAACATGGAGGATATTGAATTGATAGATCATCATGTAGCTTGTGTGATGGTGGAACCTGTGCAAGCAGAAACTGGTATCACAGCGGCTTCGGAAACCTGGTTAAAAGCATTAAGGGCTAAATGTGATGCGCTCTGTATTTTATTGATCTTTGATGAAATTCAATCTGGTTTTGGTAGAACAGGTACCTTATTTGCTTTTGAACAATATGGCGTGGTACCTGATATTTTATTGACAGGAAAAGCGTTGGGAGCGGGCTTGCCTTTAGGTGCTTTTATTAGTTCCCCAGCCATGATGGGTACATTGACCTATGCGCCTGTATTAGGCCATATCACGACATTTGGTGGGAATCCTGTTGCATGCGCTGCGGGTTTAGCAGGCTTAGAAGTATTGCTTGAATCGGGTTGGATGGAGGAGGTCAAAGCAAAAGAAAAATACTTGCTAGATGCATTAACACATCCAGCAATCTTGAATAAAAAACACAAAGGACTTTGGATGTCTTTGCAATTTGCTACACCAGAAATTACTAAAAAAATTGCTGCTAATTGTGTGGCCAATGGCGTAATCACAGATTGGTTTTTATTTGCAGAGGATCGTATTCGAATAGCGCCTCCTTTGAGTATCACAATGGATGAATTAAAAATTGCTGTGCAAAAAGTCCTTGAGAGTATTAACCAATCTTTGTAATGTATTTAAAGATTAATGGATCACTGATGTTCAAATAAATTTTTAGCAATCTCCAGTTCTGCAAAAACGACGATACAAATTTTCATAAATAGGAATGATATGATGGATATCAAATAATTTAGCTTGTTCTAAAGCATTGTGTTTAAAAGATTTTAATTGCGCATCATCTTTTAATAGTTCAATGGCTCTATTGCTCATAGTAGCAACGTCACCTACATCTGCAGTATAGCCTGTCATTCCATCAATATTGATTTCGGCTAATCCTCCCGCATTGGAACTAATGACTGCCACACTTGATGCCATTGCTTCTAATGCCACTAAACCAAAACTTTCATATTCAGAAGGCAATAAGAATAAATCACTTACTGCTAAAATATCTTCCATCTGCTCTTGCTTACCTAAAAAACGCACATCCGATTCAATACCGAATTGTCTTGCCAAGTCTTCGGCGATAGGACGTTCAGGGCCGTCGCCCACCATCAATAATTTAGAAGGCGTAGCAGCGTGAATATTTTTAAAAATTTCCATTACATGATCAATCCTTTTTATTATTCTAAAATTGGAAGCATGTACTACAATTTTTTCGTCATGCGCAGCAACTACTTTCTTAAAAGCAGTTGATGGCTTTTTATTGAATCTTTTTAAATCTACAAAATTATGTATCACCTCTATCTCTTTGCGGATCTCAAAATGCTTTAATGTTTCTTGTTTTAAGTTTTCGGATACTGCAGTAATGGCGTCACTTTCATTGATCGAAAAAGTGACTACTGGTTCGTAGGTTTTATCTCGGCCAACTAAAGTAATATCAGTTCCATGCAAAGTAGTAATGACTGGAACCAATCTGCCTGTTTTTTGTTTTACAATTTGCTTTGCTGTATAAGCAGCAGAAGCATGTGGTATTGCATAGTGTGCATGGATTAAATCCAAATCATGGTTTAAAATAACATCTACCATGGTACTTGCCAATGCTAATTCATAGGCACCACTTGCAATACCTAATGCTTGAGCTGCAATTCCAATTCTTCCTCCATTTAAAGTTTTCATAGCAAAAGAAAAACCAAATCCATCTGCACCAATTCTATTTTCTTTGGGGACTTTCACGTCCGAAAATGAAATGGCATGTGTATCACTTCCTCGAATACCCATTTTATTTTCCTTTACCCCCACCGATACACCAGGCCAATTTTTTTCAACTATGAAAGCATTGATGCCTTTAGATCCTTTATTAGCGTCGGTTTGAGCCATCACTAAATAAACTGATGCAGTAGACCCATTGGTAATCCAATTTTTAACTCCATTTAAAACATAATGATCTCCATGATCGATTGCTGAAGTATGTTGATGAGTCGCATCACTCCCTGCTTCAGGCTCACTTAATAAAAAAGCACCAACATATAATTGACCCTCTTTTTTACCTTGTGCTAATGGGGTTAAATATTTATTTTTTTGTGTTTCATTTCCATAATGTTCCAATCCCCAACACACTAAACTATTATT
>RFSD01000042.1 GCA_009924165.1 Chitinophagia bacterium
ATGCAAGCAGGTTCTTTGGAGAACAATTGATCAAATATGTTTTACCTGATTTAGTAGCAGGAGGGAACGAAATTATTCAACGCGCAACCATGTTAGAAAAAGGGAAGTTAAATCCGCGCTATGAAAATTTAGTGGAATACGCAAAGCATTAGCTGTAGTTATAAATGTAAATAATAATCTTTTAAGTAGTTTGTGAAATCAGCAGTGTAAGATTGATCCGCATTTTTGATGATAATTTTATTCCTTTGAATTGTAGCTTCCTTCTGTTTCACAAATTTTAGCATAGCCCTTATTGGTAGATGCTTTGCATCATTGTACATCAAGCATTCGTTGGATAATTGAAGTCCCTCTTTCAAAGCCAATTTTTGTATCGTATAAGCCCTTAATGTGGGTACTAAAACATACCATGCACCATTTTCTTGTAAAAGGGAAGCAGCTGCTTCTGCCAACACATCCCAAGGTAATGCAGTGCTATGTGCAGCTAAATTTTTTGCGTTGTCTGGTGAATTTAAATCGCCTTCGTAAAATGGAGGATTGGTAATGATGCAATCAAATAATGGTTGCTTATAGCTAGATGCATAATCTTGAATGGAACTATGAATCACAACTAATCTTGCTTTCCAAGAGCTTAAATCAAAGTTGGATTTAGTTTGATGATATGCACCATCCTCAATTTCAATGGCAGTAATAAACGCATTAGATTGTTGTGCTAGCATCAGACTTAATAAACCTGTGCCGGAACCAATATCTAAAATATTTTTTGCATTTTGTATTTGAACATCTGCTGCAGCCCATGCACCAAATAAACATGCATCAGTACATACTTTCATTGCAGTATGTTCCTGATGCACGATAAATTGTTTACACTGGAAATAGGGATTCGCCACTATTATTCAGAGGTTAAACCAGCTACGATATACTCTTTGTTTAAACGAGCAATGTTCGCTATTGAAATTTCTTTAGGACAAGCTGCTTCACAAGCACCTGTATTGGTACATGCACCAAAGCCTTCCTTATCTAATTGTGCCACCATATTGGTAACACGTGTTTTTCTTTCTGGATCTCCTTGTGGTAATAAGGCTAAGTGCGATACTTTAGCACTTAAGAATAACATGGCAGAACTGTTTTTACAAGCTGCTACACATGCGCCACAACCAATACACATAGCTGCAGCAAATGCTTCATCCGCTTTTGCTTTTTCGATTGGCAATGAATTACCATCTACCGCATTACCTGTATTCACACTTACATAACCACCTGCTTGAATGATTCTATCAAATGCAGATCTGTCTACTGTTAAATCTTTAATTACAGGAAATGCATTTGCTCTCCAAGGCTCAATAACAATCGTATCATTGTCTTTGAACGCACGCATGTGCAATTGACAAGTGGTATTTGCTTGCCAAGGACCGTGTGGTTTACCATTGATATACATAGAACACATTCCACAGATACCTTCTCTACAATCGTGGTCAAAAGCCACTGGTTCACCACCTGTAGTTATTAGTTGTTCATTCAAAATATCCATCATTTCTAAGAAGGACATTTCATCTGAAATATTTTCAACTCTGTACATTTCAAATGCACCAGCAGTTTTTGTATTTTTTTGACGCCAAACCTTTAAATTTAAATTCATAGTAGTATGTGACATGGCAATATTATTTATAGTTTCTTTGAGATGGTTGAATCACTTCATATTTCAATTCCTCTTTGTGTAAAGTCCACTCATGATCATTTTTCAATTCCCATGCAGCAACATACATAAAGTTTTTATCGTCTCTTAATGCTTCACCTTCTGGTGTTTGGTATTCTTCTCTAAAGTGACCTCCGCAGCTTTCTTCTCTCGCTAATGCATCTACACACATTAATTCTCCTAGTTCAATAAAGTCTGCTACACGGTTTGCTTTATCTAATTCAGGATTATATTCGTTGATCTCTCCTGGGATCCTTACATCAGACCAAAATTCTTTTTTCAATGCTTGCACATCTGCAATCGCTTGCTTTAATCCAGCAGCTGTTCTTGACATACCACATTCGTTCCAAATAATTTTACCTAAACGCTTATGGAAGCTTTCAACAGTTTGTTTCCCGTTGATATTTTTTAAAGTAGCTATTCTCTCTGCAACTGCTTTTTCTGCAGCTTCAAATGCAGGATGTGAAGTAGGGATAGGCGCATTGTAAATTTCGTCAGCTAAGTTGTTACCTAGTGTATAAGGAATTACGAAATAACCATCTGCTAATCCTTGCATCAATGCGCTTGCACCTAAACGGTTAGCTCCGTGATCGCTAAAGTTGGCTTCACCTAATGCATATAAACCTGGTACAGTAGTTTGTAATTCATAATCTACCCATAAACCACCCATGGTATAGTGCACAGCTGGATAAATACGCATTGGTACTTCGTAAGGATTTTCACCCGTGATTTTTGCATACATATCAAATAGGTTACCATATTTTTCTTTCACCACTTCTTTACCTAATGCAATGATCTCTTCTTAGACGCAACGTCACGTGGTACTAAGTTTCCGAATGCAGGATAACGACGCTCTAAAAAATAATCTCTATCTGCTTCTGGAATTTCATTGGCCTTTCTAGTTTCACCTAAATTTTTAGGAACCCAGATACGACCATCATTTCTTAAAGACTCTGACATCAAAGTCAATTTAGATTGGTGGTCACCACTTACTGGAATACAAGTAGGGTGGATTTGTGTGAAACATGGGTTTGCAAAAAATGCACCTTGCTTATGTGCTTTCCATGCAGCAGTTACATTCGATCCCATTGCATTGGTTGATAAATAATACACATTACCATATCCACCAGTACATAATAATACAGCATATCCAAAATGTCTTTCTAATTCACCTGTCACTAAATTACGTGCAATGATACCTTTTGCTTTGCCATCAACTTTCACCACATCTAACATTTCGTGACGCGCAAACATTTGCACATTGCCTAATGCTACTTGACGCTCCAATGCTTGATAAGCACCAATCAATAATTGTTGTCCTGTTTGACCAGCTGCATAGAAGGTTCTTTGTACTTGCGTACCACCAAAACTACGATTGCTTAATAACCCACCATATTCACGTGCAAATGGCACACCCTGTGCCACGCATTGATCAATAATATTTGAACTTACTTCTGCTAGGCGATGCACATTGGCTTCACGTGCACGATAGTCACCCCCTTTTATTGTGTCATAGAATAATCTAAATACGCTATCACCATCGTTTTGATAGTTTTTAGCAGCATTGATACCACCTTGTGCAGCAATCGAGTGTGCACGACGTGGTGAATCCTGGAAACAAAATGCTTTCACTTTATAACCCATCTCACCTAAAGAAGCAGCAGCAGATGCACCAGCTAAACCGGTACCCACTACAATCACTTCCATTTTTCTTTTATTAGCTGGGTTGACCAATTTGCAATGGCCTTTATAATTTACCCATTTATTATCAAGATCACCTTTTGGAATTTTAGCGTCTATCATAATTAATATTTTATCAATCTGTTAATGAAAATTGTGGTTGTTGTATTATTTTATTTAATCCAATCAAAATAAAAGCTAATTGGCATTAAAGCAAATAGCAATGGAATAAATATGGAAAAGCCATAGCCTAAGCTACTCAACATGGCATGGTACTTTTTATTGTGCACGCCAATTGTTTTGAATGCACTCTGGAATCCATGCGCTAAGTGATATCCTAAAGATCCACATGCTAAGACATATAATACAACAATATATGGATTGGTAAAAACCAAATCCATTTCGGCATATAAATTATGTAAAATGACACCATTGTGTTCCACTTCGCCCAATGCCTTAACTGAACCTATACCACCTAGTCTACTTGGTGTCCAAAAATGATAAATATGTGCAATTAAAAACAAGAGAATAAGTGTGCCTAAAATAGCCATACTTCTGCTATACCATTTACTACCATTACTGTAGTTCACTGCATATCCAACTGCTCTTTTACTTCTATTTTCAATGGTCAATAAATAACCTTGATAAATATGTAAGAAGATGCCAAGGAATAATCCAATCTCTAAGATTCTAGGCACTGCATTACTTCCCATAAAATGTGCTGCTTTGTTGAACATCAATCCACCATCATTTGCCCAAATGGTTGCGTTCAGTCCTGCATGTACAATTAAAAAAAGAATTAAGAAAATACCTGTGAATCCCATTACCAATTTTTTTCCTACGGAAGAGGTAAACATTTGTTTGAATGTCATAGTAGATGAGTTTAAAAATCTCCGCAAAAATACGAATCAAATAGATAGGTTTCGTTCTATGTTGTTTATTTTTAAGACAATAGAGCAATTTCTTCTACAAACAGCTCATCGGCCTATTGGATGGTTCAGCCCTTTTATCAACCGCCCTTCAATAATTTAGGGTCATCCAAATGAATGTCTTAATTTTACCACATGATGAAAGTTTTAGGTATCCTTTGGAATAGCTTTAAAATGGCGCTTCAAGAGCTAAAAGTAAATAAGTTAAGAACTTTTCTTTCCTTGTTTGGTATCACTATTGGTATCTTTTGCATCATTGGCGTATTAGCCACTATTGACAGTTTGAAATCAAAAGTGAAAAGCGACTTATCTAGTTTTGGAAGTAATACCATCTATATAGACAAATGGGATTATGCAGGTGGACCAGAATATCCATGGTGGAAGTTTGTTAAACGTCCATCTATGAAGATTTCCGAAATGGAGATGGTGAAAAAGAAGAGTAGTTTGGCTGCAAATACCGCATTCTTTGTTTCTACCAATGCCACTTTTACCTACCAAGAAAACGTATTAAAAGGTATAAATATATATGGAGTCACCGAAGAGTTCAAAGATATCCAAGCTTTTAATATAAGTTATGGTCGTTTTTTCTCTGAATCCGATTTCCAAAGAGGGATTCCAGTAGGCGTGATTGGTTATAAAGTATCTGAAGAATTATTTGGTAAGGCCGAAAAAGGTTTGGGTAAAGTGGTCGCTTTTAATGGTCGTAAATTAATGGTTATTGGTATCATAGAAAAGCAGGGTAGCAGTATCATTGGTGGATTTGATTATGATCAAACTTGTTTATTTACCTATAACCATTTTGCCTCTGTGTACAATCCAGATAATTACAATCCTTATATCATGGTGCAGGCAAAAGCAGGCATCACTTCTAAAGCGCTACAAGAAGAATTGACGGGTGTGATGCGTCAATTAAGAAAATTAAGTCCTACCCAAGAAGATAATTTTACTTGTAACGACGTAGCACAATTTAAGGATCAGGTGGAAGGCTTTTTTGGATCTGTGAACCAAGGTGGATGGGCGATTGCTGGTTTGTCCTTATTAGTTGGTGCTTTTGGTGTGGCTAATATTATGTTTGTCACAGTGAGAGAAAGAACGAGCCAAATTGGTTTGAAAAAAGCGATCGGTGCAAAAAGTTCAACCATTTTATATGAATTCCTTTTAGAAAGTGCTTTCTTATGTATTATAGGTGGATTGGTTGGATTATTTTTGGTTTGGTTATTGACATTGGCTTTAAGTTCTGTCCTGCCATTCCCAATTACCATCGCCCCAAATATTATTTTTATGGCACTTAGTTTATGTATTGTTTTGGGTGTTATTTCTGGTATTATTCCAGCAAGAATTGCAGCTAAAATGAATCCTGTAGAAGCCATTAGATCGAAATAATTTTACCTATCTATTTAAGCTTTACCTTTGTGGGGTGTCAAAATCAATTACCATTTTAGCGATTGAGTCGTCTTGTGATGAAACTGCAGCTTCAGTCATTATTGACGGACAAATCCATTCTAATTTTATTGCCAACCAATTGGTGCATGAAAAATATGGAGGTGTGGTGCCTGAATTGGCGAGTAGAGCACACATGGAAAATATTGTGCCTGTGGTGGATGAGGCATTGAAAAAAGCCTTCCCAGATTTATCACATGCGGATCGTTTATTTGCACTTGATGCCATTGCGTTTACACAAGCACCAGGTCTGATTGGAAGTTTATTAGTGGGTGCGCAGTTTGCTAAATCTTTAGCATTGAGTTTGCAAAAACCATTGATCGCAGTGCACCATATGCAAGCGCATGTATTGGCGAATTTAATTGATGAACCTCGTCCAAGTTTTCCATTTTTGTGTTTAACTGTGAGTGGTGGACATACTCAAATTGTTCAATGCAATAGTCCATCCGACTTAATCATACTTGGTCAAACCATTGATGATGCTGCAGGTGAAGCTTTTGATAAAATTTCAAAATTACTGGGTTTGCCTTATCCTGGCGGGCCTGTATTAGATAAATTAGCACAATTTGGTAATCCTAAAGCTTTCGAATTTGCCAAGCCAATAGTGCCTGAGTTAGACTATTCTTTTAGTGGATTAAAAACAAGTGTCTTGTATTTTTTACAAAAGCAGGAGCCTGGATTTATTGAAGCAAATTTAAATGACTTATGCGCTTCTGTTCAACTCACGATTGTAGAAATCCTTTTATATAAATTAAAGAAAGCGATTCAACAAACAGGTATTCAACATGTTTGTATTGCTGGCGGAGTGAGTGCCAATTCAGGTGTTCGAAATGGAATCGAATCTTTAGGACAGAAGCTTGGGGTAAAGACCTATCTACCTGCTTTTCAATATTGTACAGACAATGCTGCAATGATTGCCATTACAGCGCATTATAAATATATCAATCAGGCATTTGAGCCTTTGTCCACATCTGCGCATGCCAGATCTAATTGGTAAGCGGAAATCACTTAACTTTGCAGCCTCAAAACAGTTGAAAAATGATTAGTGCAAGAAACGTCACATTGGCTTACGGAAAAAGAGTCTTATTTGATGAAGTAAATATTAGTTTCACCAAGGGAAATTGCTATGGTATAATTGGAGCAAATGGTGCTGGTAAATCCACTTTCTTAAAAATATTAAGCGGAGAGATAGAACCTAATAAAGGATCTGTTGAAATTACACCTGGTGAGCGTATGTCCTTCTTAAAACAGAATCAATTTGAATTTGATGAGCAAACAGTTTTAAATACCGTGATGCAGGGTCATAAGCGTATGTGGGAAGTGATGCACGAAAAAGATGCTTTATATGCGAAAGAAGATTTTACAGAAGCAGACGGTTTAAGAGCAGGTGAATTAGAGGCAGAATTTGGTGAAATGGGTGGATATGAAGCTGAGAGTAATGCTGCAAGTTTATTGAGCGATTTAGGGGTGAAGGAAGACATGCACCAATCCTTAATGAAAGACATTCCAAGCAACTATAAATTGCGTGTATTGTTAGCGCAGTCTTTATTTGGGAATCCGGATATTTTATTATTGGATGAGCCTACCAACGGATTGGACATTGAAACAATTGGTTGGTTAGAAAACTTTTTAGCAGACTACGAAAACATTGTATTGGTAGTGAGTCACGATCGTCACTTTTTAGATACAGTGTGTACGCATGTATCGGATGTGGATCGTTCAAAAATTAAAACATTTACTGGTAACTATTCATTTTGGTATGAGTCGTCTCAATTGATGGCACGTCAAATGTCTGATAAAAATAAAAAGAACGAGGAAAAGCGTGCTGCATTATTAGACTTTATTGCGCGTTTCTCTGCGAATGCAAGTAAGAGTAAGCAAGCAACATCACGTAAAAAAGCTTTAGAGAAATTAACCATCGAAGAAATTGAGCCATCGAATAGAAAGTACCCTGGTATTATCTTTCAGCCATTACGCGAAGTGGGTAACCAAATTTTAAATGTAGAAAAATTACAAAAAACAGTGGACGGTCGTGTTTTATTCAAGGACGTCACATTCTCCGTGAGTAAAAATGATAAGATTGCTTTTTTAAGCAAGGATGCATTAGCCGTTACCTATTTCTTTGAGATCATCAACAGTGTTGGTCAAGCAGATAGCGGCAGTTTTGAATGGGGTACAACCATTACAAAAGCTTATTTACCTATGGAGCACAACGAAGAATTTACAAAACCTTTGACTTTAATGGATTGGTTAAGACAATTTGTGCCTTCACATGTGACGGATGCAGATGAACCATTTATCCGTGGATTTTTAGGAAAAATGTTATTCAGTGGAGATGATGTAATGAAGAAATCGGATGTGTTAAGTGGTGGAGAAAAAGTACGTTGCATGGTAAGCAAAATGATGTTACAAAATCCTAATGTGGTTATTTTGGATCAACCAACCAACCACTTAGACTTGGAGAGTATCCAAGCATTTAACGAAGGCTGTCAAAATTTTCCAGGTATCGTTTTAATGACTTCACATGACCACACATTTATGCAAACTGTGGCCAACCGTGTGATTGAATTAACGCCAAAAGGCATCATCGACCGATTAATGACTTTTGATGAGTATATGGAGGATAAGAGGGTCCAGGAATTAAGAGCTGAATACTATTCTTAGTAGATAAAAAGGGTTAAAAATCAACATTTTAGCAATAAAAGACCTTTTTTGGTCGTTTGGTAGAAAAAAACATTAAAAAAATGGGACTTTAAGGTATAATTACATACCTTTGCCGTCCGTAAAAAATTATTTCTCATGGCTAGAGTATGTCAGATAACTGGAAAGAAACCGATGACTGGAAACAGTGTATCGCATTCTAATATTAAAACAAAGCGTCGTTTCTTACCTAACTTACAAAAGAAGCGTTTCTACTTTGTAGAAGAAGATCGTTGGATCACTATAAAAGTATCTGCTGATGCTTTAAGAACTATTGACAAAAATGGTTTAGCAGCAGTTGTTAAAGATTTAAGAGCCGCTGGCAACAAAATCTAAGTAAATAATCACTAAGTATAACTTATAATATACCATCATGGCACGTAAAGGAAACAGAGTTCAAGTAATATTAGAGTGCACTGAGCACAAGACCACTGGTTTACCAGGAACAAGTCGTTATATTACTACTAAGAACAAAAAAAATACTCCAGATCGCATGGAGTTCAAAAAGTATAACCCAATTTTGAAAAAAGTAACTGTACACAAAGAAATTAAATAATCATGGCAAAAGCAGCTTCTAAAAACGCGAAAATCAAGGATCTTAAGGCTTCTGCTGAAGCAAAAAACTGGACTAAAGTAATTAAAGCGGTACGTAGCCCTAAAACAGGTGCGTATACTTTTAAGGAGTCTATTGTTTATAAAGACAACGTAAAAGAATTCTTAGCAGCAAAATAATTACTGCGATTGATATTCTTGATTAATAAGATTCAAAAACCTTCATTCATACTGAAGGTTTTTTTTATGTCCCTATTGAAGCAATATTGAAATAAGTGAAGGGGATTATTATTGTATTTGACACTGTAAATGACTAATTTTGATACCTATGAGCTTTTTAGGAAAATTATTTGGGAAAAAAGAACAAGAGTCACTGGACCATGGTTTGGAAAAGACCAAACAAGGTTTTTTTGAGCGTATATCTAAAGTGATTGTTGGTAAAACTTCGGTGGATGATGATGTCTTGGACCAATTAGAAGAAGCTTTGATTGGAGCAGATGTTGGGGTGGATACCACTTTAGCCATTATCGAACGTATTCAATACAGGGTAAAGAAGGATAAATATGTTTCGACCTCCGAATTGAATCAAATTTTATACCAAGAAATTGCAAATTTATTAATAGATACCCCGCAAGATCTAGCTGGTTTTCAAGTACCTGAAGCAAAAAAACCATTTATTACCCTTGTTGTTGGAGTGAATGGTGTAGGTAAAACCACAACCATTGGGAAATTAGCCCATCATTTTAAAGCGGCTGGGAACGAAGTACTATTAGGTGCTGCAGATACCTTTAGAGCTGCTGCAGTGGACCAATTGACTATTTGGAGTGAAAGGGTTGGTGTGCCTATTGTCAAACAAAATATGGGTGCTGATCCAAGTTCTGTGGCTTTTGATACAGTTCAGTCTGCCATTGCAAGAAAATCTGATATCGTTTTTATTGATACTGCAGGTCGATTGCATAATAAAACACATTTGATGGACGAGTTGAATAAAATCAAACGGGTCATTCAAAAACAATTACCTGATGCACCGCATGAAGTTTTATTAGTGTTAGATGGTTCAACAGGTCAAAACGCCTTAGAGCAAGCAAAACAATTTATGGCTGTCACTAATGTGACTGCACTAGCGATCACTAAATTGGACGGCACCGCAAAAGGTGGTGTCTTATTAGCCATTGCGCATCAGTGTAAAATACCAGTAAAATATATTGGAGTGGGAGAGCAGTTAGATGACCTTATTTTATTTGATAAAGTAGCTTTTGTTCAAACCTTATTTAAGGGTGTAGCGAATGCCTAAACCGGCCCATCCACTTTCAAAATAACTTGAACCAACAAAATTAAAGGAAGGCTGCCAGTCTAAACTAAAGTTAAGTGGCGCGTTTTTTAATTTGTAATCCAATCCTAATATACCATCCACACCAACTGCAATACCCGCTTTATGTGTAGGGTTATTCTTTTTCCATTCTTCGCTCCAGATGCCTAAATGACCACCATATCCAATATACCAACTCAGTTGTTCTGTGTTGGCAAATCCAGTATATTTTTCGATCAAGACAGTTGTTCTAAAGCCGTCTAATGTGAAGTAGCCAAGTACTTCGATTGCTTTAGTATTCGTCATAAAAGATTTATAGGAGATAGCGCTTGGGTACATTTTGACACCAATTGCTTTTGTATATCCAGTTGTAAATGACCCCGTTTTTGGTTCAGGTTCTAATGTATACGCTTGAGCTTTGGACTGTGCACTAAGCAATCCAAAAAATGGAATAAGAAAAAGAGGGATGATTCTCATAAAATTAGCGGTTTGAATACTACAAATTTAGGCTTCATGGGGCAAACAACTGTTTAAAAAATGGTAAAATTTGGGTAAGTTTGTAACATGCATCCTTTTCAAGAACTGATCGAAAAATTCAATCAAGATTTCGATACATCACATTTTCCATCTCAACCGGCTACATTATATGAGCCTAGTGAATATTTTTTAAAGATTGGCGGAAAGCGTATCCGTCCAGTTTTATGTTTATTGGGGAATGAATTATTCAGTGATTTGCATCCAGATGCATTTTTAGCTGCGAAGGCGGTAGAACTATTTCATAATTTTTCTTTAGTGCATGATGATATGATGGACGAGGCCAATTTAAGAAGAGGTCAGCCTACCGTGACCAACTGCACGAGTGATGACAAGCGCTGGTGTGGTGCCACTGGGAAATGTGTAATAACCGCTGGGAGGCAGTGGAGTGTTGAGAACAACACCAAATTCAACATAATTGTTCGCATTTATATGAGTTTGGAAAAAAATTAGGTATCGCATTTCAAATACAAGATGATTATTTAGATGCTTTTGGAGATGCTGCTGTATTTGGCAAGGATGCCGGCGGAGATATCAAGCAAAATAAAAAAACTTTTTTATTGATTCGTGCATTAGAGACTGCTAATCCGGAACAATTGAAAACATTAAATGTATTGTTGTCTTCTGATCCAGCAGATAAAGTGGAACAAGTGTTGGCTATTTTTAAAGCTTGTAAAGTGGATGCATGGGCAGAAGATTTAAAACAAAAATACATGCAAGAAGCATTAGCCCATTTAGAAGCCATTGCAGTTGTTGAAACAAGGAAAAAGCCATTGATCGATTTGGCGAATTATTTAATGAACAGAATCCAATAATTATATGTCTTTATTTAGAAGAAAGTCAATTGAAAAAATTGTACAAGATGCAGAAGCAGGTTTAGTAGATGGACATCATCCAAGTGGATTAAAAAAGGTATTAGGAGTTCGTGATCTAACTTTAATGGGTATTGCTGCAGTGGTAGGCGCAGGTATTTTCTCTACCATAGGAACTGCTGCTTTTCATGGTGGCCCAGGTATCTCTATTTTATTTGTGATTACTGCTGTGACATGTGGATTTAGTGCGCTTTGTTATGCAGAATTTGCAAGTAGGGTGCCGATTGCTGGTAGCGCCTATACTTATGCATATGTCACTTTTGGAGAACTCATAGCATGGATTATTGGTTGGGCATTGATCTTAGAATATGCCATTGGAAATATTGTAGTTGCCATTAGTTGGAGTGGGTATTTTATTAATTTACTAGAAGGCTTCCATATTCATCTTCCAGGTTGGCTGTCTACTAATTTTGAGACTGCACAACAAGGATATGAGGAAGCGATGAAACATTTAGCAGCTGGTGGTACTCAGGTTACATTTTCTAAACTTGCTAGAATTGGATATGATGCAATGACCAATGCACCCATGATTGGTCAAACAAGAATCATTTTAAATATTCCAGCATTTGTGATTGTGGTTTTAATAACTATGTTGGTATACAGAGGCATCAAAGAGAGTAAGAAGAGCACAAACTTTATGGTAATCTTTAAAATTGCAATCATTTTAATGGTGATTATACTTGGATTCTTTTATGTGGATACAGCCAATTGGGCTCCATTCATGCCAAATGGATTCAAAGGTGTTTTAGCTGGTGTCTCTGCTGTATTTTATGCCTATATCGGATTTGATGCAATCTCTACCACTGCCGAAGAATGTAAAAATCCACAAAGAGATATGCCAAGGGGGATGATTTATTCCTTACTAATTTGTACCGTATTGTATATTCTTATCGCCTTGGTTTTGACTGGGATGGTAAACTACACAGAATTAAAAGTGGATGATCCATTGGCTTTTGTGTTTGAAAGAATAGGCATGCATAAAATTGGATACATCATATCTATCAGTGCGGTAGTCGCAACAACAAGTGTACTCTTAGTGTTTCAATTAGGCCAGCCAAGAATATGGATGAGTATGAGTCGTGATGGATTATTACCAAAGAAATTTTCTGAAGTACATCCTAAATATGGTACCCCAGGATTTGCAACCATTATCACAGGTATTTTTGTAGGTGTACCAGCCATGTTTATGTCTATCTCGAGAATGACAGATTTAACAAGTATTGGTACTTTGTTTGCATTTGTTTTGGTTTGTTTTGGGGTATTGGTATTACCAAGATTATCTCCTTCAATTAAAAGTCAAGCATTTAGATTGCCTTACATTAATGGACAATATATCATTCCCGCTTTAGCATTGGCTTTTTTATATTTTG
>RFSD01000043.1 GCA_009924165.1 Chitinophagia bacterium
GCTCCGAAATTTCGGAGCGTTTTTTATTTTAAATAACGTTCACATTTTTTCCAATAGCCAAAAAAACTTGGAAAATAACCATCGACTTGAGGGAACAGCCAATCACGATCTTCTTGTGTGCCTTGATAGTGCTTGGTTGTAGGATGTTCTTTAAAATAAATAATAGGCTTATTATTTTCTGAAACAGCCTGTTCTGTGTTGGAAGTAGTTGGATTTGTTTGAATAACTTTCATTAGATCTTCAAAGTTGCCAATGAAAATTCGTATACCCGGAATATTGGACTTTGCTAAATCAATCACAAATTGCAATACTTTTTCTGTAATTGGAAATTGATTCAAATGATTAGGCTCTATTAATAAAATTCGATTTACTGGCGCATCGGCATGCCAGAGGGGATCTAGATTAAAACTATTATAAATGCAAAAAGGTTGATTGTGCAATACCTGATTGATATCAAAAATTTGAGGTAGGTTTTTCTCTTTAATATTTTTTAAAATAGTATTGGTGTCAATATCAAAATTTTGATCTAACGAATCTGACCATTTTCCTGCATGATTTGGCTTTATTTGACCATCTACCTTATAAATAGCTTCTGTTAAATTTTCATATTCCGTATCTAAAAAAGTACCACCCTGTTTTGTATTGGTGTACTTATTTATATTCTCTTGATTTGCGATATATTTTTTACTACTGAAAGTGCCTGCTACCCATTGCCAACTTAAAAAATTCGCAGCGGGATCATGGTCTAATAAATTTGCATACATCCACTTTGCTCCTGGCAACCAAGCAGCTTTAAAAATATTGGAATGCAACATGGAAAGATACATTCTTAGATGATTGTGTAAATAGCCTGTATCATACAATTGATGAATTGCATGATCAATAGCATGGATACCAGTACTAGCATTGTACAAGGGTACTGGTAATTGTTCTAGCATCACATTTGTTTGAATCGACTTTAAATCTTGTAGTATCAAATCTCCTTGATGCTGCCAAACTCTTTGAAAATACTCGCGCCATGCCATTTGTTGCATAAAGCCAATCCATGCTTGATAATTGTGGCTTGATTTAAGCTGCTCCATCACTAATACTGGACTCAGTAAGCCCCTAGAGATATAAGGCGACCAGCTTGTTACGGCGCCATTGGTATAGTTCCTTGTCGAATGGTATTTACCGGGTTGATAGGCTTTGACCTGCTCTAAAAGCGCAGCATAAGTGATATTCATTGATAGGCATTAATTGTACTACTCAATGAACAATTTTAGCTGTAAAATGTTTAAAAAGAATGCAGGTACAGCTCGTATTTCCACATCAACTTTTTGATCAGTCTGAATTAGGACCTGATGGTGGCGCTATATATCTCATTGAATCTGATCTATTTTTTCTTCAATATCAATTTCATCAACAAAAAATTTTATTTCATAGGGCCTCCATGAAATATTATGCGCAACAACTTGCCCAAAAAGGATCCGATTGTCATTATATAGAAGCAAAAGACCAAAATTCGAAGATTGATGAATTGGTAAAGATGCTTAAATCAAAAGGCATTCAAAAAATTAAATTATATGACCCTTGTGATTACTTGCTAGATAAACAATTAAAAAAAGCAACTAAAGCTGTGGGAATTGAATTGACCTACTTACCTAGTCCCAATTTTTTAAATAATCTAACGGAAAGTATAGAACTACTTGGCAATAAGAAAACCTATTTCCAGACAAGTTTTTATACAGAACAACGCAAACAAAGAAACATTTTAATTGAAAAAGATGGAAGCCCCGTTGGCGGACATTGGAGTTTTGATGTAGAGAACAGAAAAAAGATTCCAAAGAATACAAATATACCTGCAATTCATTTTTTTGAATCTAATGAATTCATAGAAGAAGCAACTATCTATGTAAAAGCAAATTTTAAAAACAATCCAGGGAAATATCAAGCGCCATTTAATGCTGCTAACAAAGGCTTGTATTATCCAGTAACACATACCGATGCAAAAAAAGCAATGAACAGTTTCATTGGAGAAAAGCTTGAGCATTTTGGTATATATGAGGATGCGATGGTTGTTGCAGAAAAAACCTTATTTC
Source organism: Chitinophagia bacterium (assembly GCA_009924165.1). Taxonomy (GTDB): domain Bacteria; phylum Bacteroidota; class Bacteroidia; order Chitinophagales; family Chitinophagaceae; genus Sediminibacterium. The sequence continues at coordinate 2,082 of RFSD01000043.1, forward strand.
ATAGTGTATTAAGTCCTTTAATCAATGTGGGATTGATTCAGCCTACTGAATTTTTACAAGCTTTATTGCATGCTTATCAAAAAGCAAAAGCACCAATCAATAGTATCGAAGGTATTGTGCGGCAAATCATTGGATGGAGAGAATTTGTACAATTGACCTATCGTAAAATTGGAAGTCAACAAAGAACAAAAAATTTCTGGGGCTTTACTAAAAAAATGCCTTCGTCATTTTACAATGGAACTACCGGAATTGATCCAATAGATATCAGTATCAAAAAACTACTTGAGTCTGGTTACAATCATCATATTGAAAGACTGATGGTCTTGGGTAATTTCATGTTGCTCTGTGAGATTGCACCAGACGAAGTATACCAATGGTTTATGGAAATGTATATTGACGCATATGACTGGGTGATGGTGCCCAATGTATACGGCATGTCTCAGTTTGCAGATGGCGGTATGATCACTACCAAACCCTATATCTGTGGATCCAATTATTTAATGAAGATGGGCGACTTTCCTAAAGGGGCATGGCAGGCAACTTGGGATGGCTTATTTTGGCGCTTTTTATCCAAGCAGCGTCTGGTATTTTCAAAAAATCCAAGATGGGCGATGTTATTAAGTACTTGGGATAAAATGCCAGAAGAAAAAAGAGCAAATCATTTAAACAACGCAGAACAATTTTTAAAAGCATTAAAGTAAAAAAATAGTACAATGGAAAAAACAGATTTGATTAATGCAAGACCAGCAGAACCTATTTTAAGATCTGAATGGGTCGAAAAAGATAGAGACCGCATTATTGAAATGGCATGGGAGGATCGTACGCCTTTTGAAGCCATTCAATTTCAGTTTGGATTGAGTGAAAAAGAAGTGATTGAATTCATGCGTGCCAACTCAAAACCTTCTAGTTTTAGAATGTGGCGCAAACGCATGGCTTCTAGAAAGACCAAGCATGCAGTATTAAGAAGTACAGATGTCATTCGATTCAAATGTAGTCGTCAAAAAACTAGTGGTAATAAGATTTCAAAAAGATAGCGCGATGAATCATCGCGCTATCAGATTTTTCTATCCTAGAAACATTTTCAATTTTTCAGGATGCTTAAATTAAAATTATTTTTTAAGTTTCTGCTTCTTACATCCTTCGCTACAATACTGCACTTCATCCCAACAACGCTCCCATTTTTTTCGCCAACTAAATGGACGTCCACAGGCTTTGCAAATTTTTTCTGGTAAATTTTCTTTTTTTACGCCTTTCATGTATTGATAACAAATTCCCTTATTAATTGTTGAAGATTGATTCTATTTTATTAATCCTCTAGCTCACTATTGGCTGTTGTTCTTTTACCCATTCATTGATACCACCACTATAGTTCATAATATTGGTATAGCCTTCTTTAAGTAGCAATGAATAGCCAATCGCAGCTCTGTCTCCACCTTGACAATGCATAATCACTGGCTTGTCTTTTGGTACTTTATCTAAGTTTTGTAATAAGGTTCCAACAAATACATTCTTTGCACCTGCAATATGTCCGCTATTGAATTCAGCAACACCTCTAATATCAATAATATCTGCGTCTTTATTCGCTTTTACAGTATCGATCGTCACCATATTAGACTTTGACAAACTGCCGTCATATAAATCGTTGATTTTACCCGCATCCACAAATCCATAAATATTATCTAAACCAATACGCATTAATTTTCTTGTTAATTCGTCCATTTGATTTGGATCTGCAATTAAAATAAATTGTTCTTCATACTCTACAAACCAACCCATCCAAGTAGCAAATGCATTATTGCCTTGAATATTGATACTTCCTGGTATGAAGCCATTTTGAAAGTCTAATTTATTTCTAGTATCAATTAATTTGATCCCTTTATTTGTTGCAGCTTTCAAATCTGCACTGGATAATGCTTTGATCTTTGGCACTTCGGTTAACAATGGTCGATTGACTTTATTCAATTCCTTCATTTTTGCAAAGTACTTAGGCGGTTCGGGTTGATCTGTCAATAAAAATTTGACAAAACCTGCTTTATCTGCACCGTATTGAAATGCCCAGTTTCTTTTTTTCTCGTATCCCACTGTAGTGCTTGGTACGGCTCCTAAAGCCTTGCCACAAGCAGATCCAGCGCCATGTCCAGGCCATACTTGTATAAAATCTGGCAGGTCGGAAAACAAATGAATTGAATTGTACATTGCTTCTGCCCCTTTATCTTGTGTACCTGCCATACCAGCTGCTTTTTCTAATAAATCTGGACGACCAATATCTCCAACAAAAACAAAGTCTCCTGTAAATAACATCACTGGCTCCTTGCTTGCTGGTGTATCCGTTAGTAAAAAACTAATACTCTCTGGCGTATGTCCAGGTGTATGCAGCACATCTATTTTTAAATTTCCAACCATCACTTCTGCTCCATGCTTCAATCCTTCATGTGCAAATTCATATTGCCAACCATCACCACCTTCGTCTGATAAATAGATTTTAGCACCAGTTACTGCTGCCAGCTCTCTAGATCCTGATAAAAAATCGGCATGGATATGCGTTTCAAAAATATGCGTGATTTGCATATTATTTTGTTTAGCAATTTCTACATACGTATCGATATCACGCTTTGCATCAATAATAGCAGCCACCCCTGCTTTTTGGCAGCCAATGAAATAACTAGCTTGTGCTAAAGTTTTATCGTATACATGTTGAAAAAACATAATTTTATGGTTTTAGCAAATTAAGATTTCGTCTGAAGATTTTCTAAATAACCTATTTGGTAATTCAGATAGCAAAGATGCAAAAAAATTAGACGAGAATAAGTGACAAATATCACAAATCTACAAAATTGTATTTTGAATTGATGTCCTAACTTGGAATTTCTGTCAATTGTGCAACTCCAGATGCAATTGCAGCTTTTGAAACCGCAGTTGAGACCAGTTTTAAGAGCCTGTTATCAAATGGCTTTGGTAAAATGTATGTTCGCCCAAATTCAATAGGCCAACCTCCATAAATATCAATGACTTCTTGAGGCACTGGCATTTTTGCTATATCAGCCAAAGCATGCACCGCAGCTAATTTCATTGCCTCATTAATTTTGGTCGCACGCACGTCCAAAGCCCCTCTAAAAATATAAGGAAAACCTAATACATTGTTTACCTGATTAGGATAATCGCTTCGCCCAGTCGCGAAGATGATATCAGGTCTTGTGCGCATTGCTATATCATAACTGATTTCTGGATTCGGATTTGCTAATGCAAAAACAATACAATCCTTCGCCATGGAAAGCAACATCTTTTCATTTAAAATGTCTTCCTTAGATAGTCCTAAGAACATATCAGCACCAATAAGTGCTTCTTCTAGTGATGAAGTAGCTGGCAAGTTTTGATTGGTAAACATTTTTTTTCTGCCATCTAAATTATCACGGTCTTCATGAATTAATCCCTTAGAATCAAACATGAATAAGTTTTCACGTTGTACACCTAATGCTAAATAAATGCTTGCGCAAGAAGTAGCAGCTGCGCCTGCACCATTAATGACTACTTTAATGTTTTGAATTTTTTTTCCAATCAACTCAAGTGCATTCAACAATGCTGCAGCGCTCACAATCGCTGTTCCATGCTGATCATCATGCATGATTGGAATATTCAATTCTGCTTTTAATCTTTCTTCAATTTCAAAACAGTCAGGGGCAGAGATATCTTCTAAATTAATCCCACCAAAAGTAGGAGACAAAATTTTCACCGTTCTGATAAATTCTTCAAGGTCTTTGGTATCTAACTCTAAATCAAAAACGTCTATATCTGCAAAAATTTTAAATAGCACGGCCTTCCCTTCCATCACTGGCTTACTTGCAAGTGGTCCGATATCTCCTAATCCTAATACAGCAGTACCATTAGATATCACGGCTACTAAATTTCCTTTTGTAGTGTACTCATATACCTTACTAGCATCCGCTTCAATAGCTAAGCAAGGTGCAGCAACACCAGGCGAATAGGCCAATGCTAAATCTTTTTGAGTATCTGTTTCTTTGGTTGGGTTAACTTCAATTTTACCTGGTCTTCCTTTTGCGTGATAATCTAATGCCTCTTTTTCCATATAATTTAATAACCTGTTTTTATATAACTCCATCCTTCTTCTTGCTTTACAACTAATTCTGCCACACCAGACGGGACAGAACCAACAGAAGGGATGAGCATGTCTTTTCGAATACCATACTTATTCATTGTGTTTTCGCAAGCATTAAAAATCACTCCAAGCTTTGTCAACGCTTCAATTTCTGATACTAAGTGGGATTTATCAGTCACTAAAAAATTCAATGCTTTCCCGTGCACGACTACTTCTATTGAAACATTACCAGGCCATACTTTTTGAAAGTTGCGAATGTTACCAAGCGTGCTGCTCCACACGGCTGTATCTGCCGTATTTAATTGCATCACCACTTGGTGCATTTTTGCTTGTTTATCTTGTGCTACAACCACTGCACTTATATTCAATAAAATGCCCAATACAATTAGATGTAAATGTTTCATATGAGTTGAATAGTCATTTTTTAAAAATATTCTTACTCAAAATACAACATTTATAACATAGTTCTGGTCACTAGATTGATTGTTTATATTTATTAGAAGTCTAGCAATTTTTTACTAAAATAATTGGGTGGGTGACATTTATCACTTACCTTTTAATTATATAAAAGTAGTTTTGTGTCAAATAATTCAACATGGAAATCATAGGCTATTTAGCGTCAATTTTAATTGGTATCTCGCTTGGTTTAATCGGCGGAGGCGGAAGTATCCTGACAGTTCCGGTTTTAGTCTATCTTTTTCATATTGACCCAATACAAGCAACTGCTTATTCATTATTTATAGTGGGCGCTAGTAGTCTTGTTGGAGCTTGGCCTAAATACAAACAAGGATTTGTCAATCTAAAAACAGCGATCATCTTTGGGATTCCTTCTATCATTGCTGTTTTCGCCACAAGAAAGTTCTTACTACCAGCTTTGCCAAATGAAATAGCTGAATTTGGAGGCATCATAATTACAAAATCATTGATGATGATGTTGTTGTTTGCCATTTTAATGGTTGCGGCCTCTTTTTCAATGATACGCTCAAGAACAAGCAGTATTGATCTAAAAGAAGAAGATCAAAAATTTAATTATCCTATCATTATATTAGAAGGCAGTTTGGTTGGAATACTTACAGGACTGGTGGGTGCTGGAGGGGGATTTTTAATTATCCCAGCGCTAGTGATGTTAAGTAAACTCCCAATGAAGCAAGCAGTGGGTACTTCTTTATTAATCATTGCTGCTAAATCTTTGATTGGCTTTACTGGGGATTTAGGAAATGGCACAATGAATTGGAATTTATTATTGATGGTTACAGCATTAGCTATAGGAGGGATATTCATTGGCGATAAACTAAGCAAACACATAGACGGTAATAAACTAAAAATAGGATTCGGCTGGTTTGTTTTAGGGATGGGCTTTTTTATCATCGCACAACAATTATTTTTTCCAATAGGCGGTTCACATTAATTTTATATCGTATATCTATTTTAAGATAATCTATCATGAAGAAACAATACCTAGTAATGATGGGCATTCTTGTAATCATCGGCCTTTACTATTTAGTAGGTTTTATAGCAGGAGATTATTTTAAATTAACAGGTAATATTGAGAAATCGGACAGCACATGGATAGGACCTAGCCTTTACTTAGATAATTCCGTTTTAGGCGAAGAGCGTGAACTCATTATTTATGGACAGGATTTAATTGCACATACTTCTAAGTACTTGGGGCCAAAAGGATCGGTAGCACAAATCACCAATGGGATGAATTGTCAAAATTGTCATTTGCAAGCAGGTGCAAAAGCTTGGGGTAATAATTATGCTGCCGTTTTTTCAACCTATCCAAAATTTAGAGACAGGAGTGGACAAGTAGAAACTATATATAAGCGCGTGGCAGATTGTATGGAAAGAAGTTTAAACGGCACTGCAGTAGATAGTAATAGTAAAGAATTCAAGGCCATCTATGCGTATATCAAATGGCTGGGACAAGATGTAAAAAAAGATGAGAAACCATATGGATCTGGCATCGAAAAATTAACTTACTTAGACCGAGCAGCAGATCCACAAAAAGGTAAAATTGTATATACCGCACAATGTCAAAGTTGTCATGGCGCAAATGGAGAAGGACAATTAGCGCCTGATGCATTAGAGTATACTTATCCTCCTTTATGGGGATCGCATAGTTATAATGATGGTGCAGGTTTATACAGGTTAAGTAATTTTGCTGGTTATGTTAAAAACAATATGCCTAACTTATTGACTTCTCATGAAAATCCTACTTTAACAGAAGCGGAATCTTGGGATGTGGCAGCTTATGTCAATAGCCAATCAAGGCCGCATAAAGATCAATCAAAAGATTGGCCTAATTACGAAAAAAAACCCGTTGACTTCCCATTTGGTCCTTATGCAGATAGCTTTTCAGAAGAGCAACACAAATATGGACCATTTAAACCTATTCAAGATTTTTATAAAAAGTAATTTTGTTTAGGCCATTCTACTATCTCTAAAGTTCTGAATGAGCCTGAACAATACTGCTGTTATTAATAAGCCAATCCCAGCTGCAGTTAATCTAGCCAGTATGGGTGCTGCAGGACCTTGTGCATTATAAATTCCCCATAAAGCCCAAGCAACAACTAATGTAAAAGAAACTACTTGAAATTTTTTTACCATCAGCAGCGCAAGCACTATTGCAATCAATATCATGGCAGCACTCCAATAAATAGGCGCAATACTCAATGCAGTCCATTTATAAGCAACCAATAAAGCAGTGATATTAGCGATGGTGGCAACCGAAATCCAACCAAAGTAAACTATAAATGGAGTTTGTAAAATGAATCTTTGTGTCAAGGATAAATCATTGGCCATTGATTTAGTTTTCAAAAACAATTGAATGAGCGTGCTTAAAAATAACAACATAATCAGCACAGATAATTCAATTTGTAAATAATGCCATGCCACAATCCATGACATATTGAAAACGCAAGTCAATAAAAAATAAGTATTAATACGCTCAATAAATATAAAAGCTTTAGGGTGTTGTTGACGCTTAAACGAATAAAAAGTAAATCCAATTGTATAAGATAACAATAATAAATAAATCACACCCCAGATAGAAAATGTAAACCCTGCAGGAACAAATGCATTGGGATAAAATGCAGATATCTGGCCAGTATTATATCCATTAATGGGTAAAATATTGGCCAGGGCATTCACTGCAATCACACCAATAAATAGTAACCAGGTGATGATTATTTTCATTTCAAATATTTATTAAACCAATTAATATGTGCATTATGACGATGCACAATATAACTTGGTACGCGTATACCATGATTTTGATTTGGATAGATGATCAATTCTGTTGGAATACCTTCTGACTTAAATGCCTGATACATTTGTTCTGCACCAATCACAGGCACATTAAAATCGGCTTGACTTGCCATAAATAAAACAGGTGCTTTGATTTCTTTTACTTTATAGAATGGATAAGATAAAGCCTCCCATTTTTTTGGATTCTCCCAAGGCTTACCTAATTCTTCCTCATATTGCGCAATGTATTGATCAGATCCATACACCGACATCATAAGTGAACTACCTGCGCCACTTACGCCAGCTTTGAATCGCTTGTCTTTAGCAATGGTATAATTGGTTAAGATGCCGCCATAACTCCAGCCTGCGATACCTAATCTATTTGGATCCGCAATACCTTCTTTGATTAAATAATCTGCAGCACCCACAATATCTATTACTTCCTTATTGCCCCAGTCGGCATAAATGGCATTGGTGAATGCAACGCCTCTTCCGCTACTACCGCGATAATTTACATTGGCTACCGCATAACCTGCTTCTGCATAAATTCTGGATGTCATATCAAACGCATAATCATCCTGTGCCACTGGACCACCATGAATGAATAAAATTAATGGTAGGTTTTTTGCGCCACTATCTGGTAAATGTAAGATGCCAGAAACTAATGTACCGTCTGAAGAGGTAGACTGAAATCCTTTATGATAGCCTTTCTTAATACTTTTTACAAATGCATCTTGCAAATGTGTCAATCTTTTAGTTGACTTGTTTTGATAACTGTAAATTTCATTCGGCGTTTCTAAATTAGCAAACATGAAAACGATATCGCCTTTGTCATTCATATCCATAGCACTATATACCCCCATTTCGTTTGTTAATTGTTCTGCTTTTTGTGTTTGGATATTAAACTGAACAAGGTTTTGTTTTCTATCATCTTCAATTAAAGACATTATTGATTGACCATCTTTAGACCAAAAAATAGAAGAGAATGCACGATCGTAATTTTTTGAAACAATGGATAATGCTTTTGATTTAAGATCATATACGCCTAGCTGAGCAATATCATACATGTCATAATTTCGTTCAGAGCTAGATTGCAAAAATGCAAATTTAGAATTGTCTGGACTAAATACCGGACTAGTGTTAGCACCTTTAAATTTAGTGATCTGCAATGGTGTAGCACCTTTGGTAAGATTTAATAAAAATAAATCTGTATTAGAATTCTTATCTGGATTTTCAGTAACATTGCTCACATATGCAATCATTGAATCGTCTGCACTGATAGCCACATCCCCCTCATTGTAATTTCCACTTGTTAAGGTATCTAGTTTTTTTGTTGCTAGATCAAATAAATAAAGATGTGTTTTGCGATTGTCTAAATAACCCTCGTTATCTTGTTTGAATTTGTACCTAGTCATTTCATACGGTGTTCTAATTTTAGTCTTTGCAGTATCTGCATAGTTAAAATCTTTTACGACTACAATCATTTTTTTACCGCTATTAAACCAAACATAATCATTAATCTCTCCTTTGATATTCGTTAGCTGAATGCCTTCTCCACCTCGACGATCCATTAAAAATACTTGTGAACCATTGTCCTCATCTTTTCCCTTTGTTAAATAAGAAATGTATTTCCCGTCAGGACTCCATTGATAATTGCCCACACCCTTTGTTTGTTCTGTTAAAGTAATGGTCTCTTTGCCGTCAGACGACATCATATATAATTTGGAGACTGATCTATCTTTTGAAATATCAATTTTTGATTGACTATAAAGAATCCAGCTACCTTCTGGTGAAATTTTAGGCCTTGAAACTGCTTCCATGCGATATACATCATTAGGCACTTGAGCAATTGCCAAAGTGGAAATAAAACCGAAAATTAGTGGGAATAAGATTTGCTTTTTCATAGCTGGCAAAATTTAAATTTTAGTAGGAATCTAATTTACTAAAGTTTTGCGCAACATGGTGTCAAAAATTTAATTAAATTGATGGTACAAATCTAGCTTATGTCAAATCGTAGAAATTTCATTCAGAAATTAGGATTAGCTGCTGGCGCTTTTTCGGCAAATAGTTTATTCAATCAAGTACATGCAGCGGAGTTTCAACATGTCAATTTACAAAAACAAGCTTTATCACCTATTGAAATAGCATCGGACGAGGATTATTGGTCGGTGGTGCAACAAGGCTATACAGCAAGTCCAAATATCATTAATTTAAATAACGGAGGTGTAAGTCCTAGTCCTAGGATTGTGCAAGAAGCGGTTGAGCGTTTTAACAAATTATCCAATGAAGGTCCATCCTATTTTATGTGGCGCATTTTAGATCAAGGAAGAGAGCCGCTTAGGTATAAATTGGCCCAGCTTGCAGGGGCAGATCCAGAGGAAGTGGCCATTAACCGAAATGCAACCGAAGCATTGAACACCATCATCTTTGGGTTAAACTTAAAAGCGGGTGACGAAATCATTGGGACCAAGCAAGACTACCCCAATATGATCAATGCTTGGAAGCAAAGAAGCAGTAGAGATGGCATAGTATACAATCAGTTGAATTTTAAATTTCCAATAGAAGACGAAGATGTAATTGTTGCTGCTTTTGAAAAAGCCATCACACCTAAAACAAAAATCATTCATATCACGCATGTGATCAATTGGATTGGACAAATCATGCCTGTTCAAAAATTATGCGCGATGGCAAAAAAACATGGTATTGAAACCATTGTGGATGGCGCCCATAGTTTTGGGTTATTAGATTTTAAGGTGCCTGAATTAGGTTGCGATTATTTTGGTACTTCCTTGCATAAATTTTTATCCGCCCCAATAGGCTCTGGTATGCTATGGATAAAGAAACAAAATATTACTAAAATATG
>RFSD01000044.1 GCA_009924165.1 Chitinophagia bacterium
GGCGGTGGTGCAGATATTGGTCCCCTTAACCGATCTTTCAATACGCCCTTGGCAGGACTGCAGCCGGATTCGCAGCGCTATTTTGATTATCACCATGCGCGTAGCGATGTGTTTGAAGCTGTCAATAAAAGAGAGCTCGAACTCGGTGCGGTCAACATGGCGGCCCTCATCTATCTGATAGACCGATACGGATTATGATCACGAGACGAGTATTGATGATCAGGCCGCATGTTTTTGGTTTTAATGAACAAACGGCTGTAAATAACATGTTTCAAGCTGCCCCCTCTGATACAGATAGTGCTGCTAAAGCCCTACAGGAGTTTGATAATTTTGTAGCAATCTTGCGCTCGCATGGTGTTATCGTTGATGTGGTGCAGGATGATCCCGATCCGCCCACTCCTGATGCCATTTTTCCCAATAATTGGTTTTCCACGCATGCTGGCGGAACCCTTTGTTTGTATCCCATGTATGCAGAAAATAGAAGAGCTGAAAGAAAATTAAGCGTTATTGATTTTTTACAAAAGAATTATAAAATTGAAAATTTACTTGATTTAACCGATTTAGAAAAAGAAGGAAAATTCATAGAAGGTACTGGCAGTATGGTACTCGATCACCAAAATAAAATCTCCTATGGTTGTTTATCTGAGAGATTAGATAAAGAGGCATTCACCTACTGGTGTAATAAAATGCAATTCAAACCTATAAGCTTTAAAGCATTGGATCATAAAGCTCAATCCATATATCATACTAATGTGATGATGTGTATGGGCAATCAATTTGTAGTGATTTGTTTAGAAAGTATACCTGATGAACAAGAAAAGCAAATTGTGCTTGAAAGTTTTTTACAAACCAACAAAGAAGTCATTACAATTAGTCAGGATCAATTAAATCATTTTGCAGGCAATATGTTACAAGTATTTGATGTGGACGAAAAACCGCATTTAATCCTATCTAATCAAGCCTATAAAACACTCAATGTAGCACAGCTAAAAAGCTTAGAAAAATACAACCCGCTTCTTCCCATCTCTATCCCCACTATTGAAGCACTAGGGGGTGGCAGCACAAGATGTATGATGGCTGAAATCTATTTAAGACCTGCCTAATATTGAATTAGACTCCATATTAGTCTGATTGAACACACTTTAGAAGGTTTTTACCCTTTATTAATAACAGACGTTAGTATGACAAAACTGTTTATAAATTGAATGGAAAATTGCTTTCAATTGTTTAATTTTGGGGCTCCGTTCTTTTGGTAACCAATTGATTTATAATTGTAAATCAATCCATTAAATGACAAATTGAATCAACATGTCTACTAAAAAAGTACATAAAATTGCTGTTTTAACATCTGGCGGTGACGCCCCCGGAATGAACGCCGCTATCAGAGCAGTCGTTAGAACAGGATTATACCATGGTTTAGACGTATTTGGAGTAACTAGAGGATACAATGGAATGATTGAGGATGATATTTTTCAAATGAATTCAAAGTCGGTAGCCAATATTATTCAAAGAGGTGGAACAATTTTAAAAACAGCAAGAAGTAAAGATTTTTTTGAAGCAGAAGGACGAAAGATTGCTTACGATAATCTTAAAAAAAGAGGCATTGACGGTATTGTAGTTATTGGTGGAGACGGAAGCTTCAAAGGCGCACAAAAATTTAGTAATGAATTCGATATTCCTTGTATTGGAATACCAGGTACCATAGATAAAGACATTGCAGGGAGTGATTTTACCATTGGTTTTGATACTGCTGTCAATACAGCTGTAGAAGCAATTGATAAAATTAGAGACACTGCAGATGCACATGATCGTTTATTTGTAGTTGAAGTGATGGGACGTGACGCTGGGTATATTGCTTTACATAGTGGTATTGCAACAGGTGCCGAAAATATTTTGATTCCAGAATCAAAAACAGATATGGAAGCTTTGGTTGCTAATTTGACAGAAAAAGAAAAGAGAAGAAAATTAGTCAACCTTATTGTAGTTGCCGAGGGAGATGAATTTGGAGGCGGAAATCAAGTGGGCGACTATTTAAAAGCAAAACTACCTAATGCAGATATTCGTGTTTGTATTTTAGGACATATACAAAGAGGAGGCGCCCCAACCTGTTTAGACCGTTTGATAGCAAGCAGAATGGGTTACCATGCTGTTGAATGTTTATTGAATGGCAAACATAATGTCATGGTGGGTATCGAGGATAATAAAATGAAATACACCCCATTAGACAACGCCGTAAAAGCAAAACAAAAAATTTCAGAAGAGTGGCTTAAGATTGTAAAAATCCTAGCTAGTTAATTTAAACAAGCAAACAAACAACCCCAATAATTACAATGAGCGCATCTACTTACAAACAAAAACACCATAAAACTAAAATCGTTGCAACAGTTGGTCCAGCTTGCGAAACCTATGACCAATTAAAGAATTTAGTCATTGCAGGTGTGAATGTTTTTAGATTAAATTTTTCACATGGAAGTCATGAAGACAAAAAGAAAATCATTGACTATATTAGAGACATCAATAAAGCATTAAATTGTTCAGTAGCCATTTTAGGAGACTTACAAGGTCCTAAACTAAGAGTAGGTGAAATTGAAAATAACCGTTTAGAAGTTAAAGAAGGCGATATCTTAACATTCACTAACACAAAATGTGTTGGAAACTTAGAAAAAATATATGTCTCCTACCCTAACCTTGCAGGTGATGTAGTTGTGGGAAATACAATCATGATTGATGATGGAAAGATCGAAGTAATGGTGCACAGTGTAGAAGCGAATGGAGACGTAAAAGTGAAAGTGACACTAGGTGGTATTATTTCTTCTAAAAAAGGGATCAATTTACCTGATACAAAAATTTCTTTACCCGCATTAACTGAAAAAGATTTAGAAGATGCTGCATTCATTATTAAAGAAGAGCTTGACTGGGTTGCATTAAGTTTTGTCAAGCGTGTTGTTGATATCGAAATGTTAAGAGCGATTTTAAATGAGCATAAGAGCAATGCTAAAATTATTGCTAAAATAGAAATGCCAGAGGCTTTAACGAATATCCGAGATATCATTATTGCAAGTGATGCGATTATGATTGCACGTGGAGATTTAGGTGTGGAATTACCAGTTGAAAAAATTCCATTAATCCAAAAAGAATTGATCAGAAAATGTATTCATAGAGCGAAGCCTGTGATTGTGGCAACACAAATGATGGAATCCATGATTGACAGAGTAAAACCAAACCGTTCAGAAATCACAGACGTTGCCAATGCAGTAATTGAAGGTGCTGATGCGGTGATGTTGAGTGGGGAGACTGCGACTGGTCAATTCCCAGTATTGGTAATTGAGACCATGCGTAAGATCATCACTGAAGTAGAAGAAAATGGATACAAATACAATCGTTCAGAAGACTTAAAGCCACAGCCACACTCTCCTTCCTTCTTAAGTGATGCCGTTTGTTATAACGCTTCTAAATTATCAGAAGATAGTAACGCGCATGCTTTAGTCGGCATGACACAAAGCGGTTACACTGCATTTATGTTAAGTAGTTTCCGTCCTCAATCACCCTTATTTATCTTCACAAAGCAAAAAAGTTTAGTGAATCAATTATCATTAAGCTGGGGTGTTAAAGCTTTTTACTATGATAAAGAGGAAAGCCTAGATGAGATCATAAAAGATCAAATCCAAGTATTGAAAGCGCAAGGTTTTGTTAATACTGGGGATGTGGTAGTCAATACAGGCAGTACCCCTATTCAATTACATTTACCAACTAATATGATTAAAATCAACAAAGTTGATTAAAATTTAGGCCTCATTATTGAGGCCTTTTTTATAACTTTAACATTCAAATTTACAATTCATCATTATGCTTGAATCATTTGAGAAAATTCCAGTCAAAATTTACAAAGATGTCGCATCTGGATCCAACGCAGTTGCTGCTCAAATTGCACAGTTAATTAAAGATAAACAGGCTAAAGGTTTACCATGTATTTTAGGGATGGCTACAGGTGTAACTCCTATTTTATTGTATAAAGAATTAGTAAGATTGCATAAGGAAGAAGGGTTGAGTTTCAAAAATGTGATCACAGTGAATTTAGATGAATACTACCCTATTCCACGAGATGCTTATCAAAGTTATTGGAGTTTTATGCATCGTCATTTATTCAACCATGTAGATATTGATACAAAAAATATTCACATACCAAGTTCAGAATGGAGTGAAGAGGAATTAAAAGAAAAATGTGTTGCCTACGATCAAACCATCGAAAAATTGGGCGGTATAGATTTGCAAATTTTAGGAATTGGTAAAAATGGACATATTGGTTTTAATGAACCAGGCTCTAGTTTCCACTCTAAAACCAGAGTCATCCATTTGGATCAATTAACTAGAATGGCTAATGTTTATGAATGGCATGATTTAAACAAAGTGCCTAAGTTAGCGATCACAGTTGGTATTAGTAGTATCATGAAAGCAAAAAAAATTGTACTACTTGCATGGAGCAATAAAGCAGATATTGTTGCCAAAGCTGTTGAAGGAGCAATCACAGAACAAATCCCTGCTAGTGTTCTACAAAATCATGATGATTGTACTTTTGTAATTGACGAATTGGCTGCAACAGAACTTACCCGACATAAAGCACCTTGGTTAACTGGAGCGAATGATTGGACACCACAAATGATTAAAAAAGCAGTGATTGATTTAGCATTGAAATTAAATAAAACTGTTTTAAGCTTGACCTCTAATGATTATAAAGAGAATAGCTTATCGGACTTATTGGTACTAAAAGAATCGGTGTACGATATTAATTTGCAAGTTTTTTATATGTTACGTGATTCCATCACTGGATGGCCTGGCGGAAAACCAAATGCAGTAATTCCAGCACACCCTGAACGTAGTGAACCACATAGTAAAAAAGTATTAATCTTCTCTCCACATCCAGACGATGACATTATCAGTATGGGTGGTACATTCATGCGTTTACACGATCAAGGACATGATGTGCATGTGGCTTACCAAACCAGTGGCAACATTGCTGTTACAGATGAATTTGTAACTCGGTTTTTAGATTTTGCTGTAGGATTCGAAGACCTATTTGGAATTGATAATAAAAAGAGCCAAGAGATTCTTAGCAATGCAAGGGCATTTTTAGCAAACAAAGCAACCAATCATTTAGATACAGCAGAAATCAGGGCCATCAAAGGTTTAATAAGAAGATGTGAGGCTAAAGCAACATGTAGGTATGTTGGTATTTCGGAAAACAATTATCATTTTATGGATCTACCTTTTTATGAAACGGGTATGATTGATAAAAAACCTTTGAGCGAAACGGATATTGAAATTACAATGGCACTATTGCGTAAAATTAAGCCACACCAAGTTTTTTGTGCTGGTGATTTAGCAGATCCTCATGGTACACACAAAGTTTGTTTAGAAGTGGTTTTTGAAAGTATGCGTCGATTAAAAGCCGCTGGTGATAGTTGGGTAAAGGATTGTTGGGTTTGGTTGTATAAAGGCGCTTGGCAAGAATGGGATATTTCTGAAATTGAAATGGCTGTTCCTATGAGCCCTGACCAAGTGATGAAAAAACGCTTTGGCATATTCATCCACCAATCTCAAAAAGACAGTGTTCCTTTCCAAGGAACTGATTCAAGAGAGTTCTGGCAAAGAGCTGAGATTCGCAACGCCAACACGGCTAATTTGTATGCGAACCTTGGTTTAACTAAGTACGCAGCAATGGAAGCATTTGTCCGCTGGCACTATTAATTGCTGGTTTTAGAAGTATTATTTACCCTTTTCCTTTGGTAAAATGGTATTTTGAGGTATATTTGCACCCCTTATTGATCTGGGTTAGTAAGTGGAATGGCCCCGTAGCTCAACTGAATAGAGTATTTGACTACGGATCAAAAGGTTTCAGGTTTGAATCCTGACGGGGTCACAAAGCCCACGCGAACAGCGTGGGCTTTTTTGTTTTGAGCAGACGTCAAGAGCTCGCTCTTGTAAGGATGCGAAAAGCAAAAAAGCCAAGCAGCAGGAACTGCTGCGCAGGGCTTTGAGTAAGACCAATGCGAAAAAGATGTTGCGAAGCAACCATCCAAAAAACAGCCAATCCAAGTAAAAACACCTCCCTGCATTTCAAATTATTTATTACATTTGTAAAGTAATTACATTGTAATAACAATATTATGAAAGCAAAAATCATCAAAATAGGCAATTCAAGGGGCATTCGACTACCCAATGAAATAATTAAGGAATATAAACTTGACGAAGAAGTCACATTAGAACTTCGTGAGGACTGTATTGTTATTAAACCTGTCGAGGTAGATCCAAGAGCAGGATGGGAAGAAATTTATAAAAAAATGGATCATACCCTTACTCAAGAAGACAAGGATTGGATGGCATTTGAAAATGAATTTGATGAGGAGGATTGGATATGGTAGTTTTAAAGAACGAAGTTTGGATGACCACACTAGAGCCAACACTAGGTAGTGAAATTAATAAAACAAGGCCTTGCATTATTGTTTCACCAGATGTGTCAAATAAGCATAAAAAAAGTGTGGTGATTATACCACTTACTTCTAAATTAAAAGATTTTCCTTCGAGGGTCAACTGTACATTTCAAAATAAGCAAGGGCAAATTGTAATAGACCAAATAAGAACAGTGGATAAAATTAGACTTGTTAAAAAGCTTGGTAACATTGACGATGCGACAAGTAAAAAAATATATGAAATGATTAAAATTTATTTTAAATAAAATGAAACTCTCCATTTTCTCCGTTGGCAAAGCCAACGAGTCCTATATTAAAGAAGGCGTGGAACAATTCACAAAAAGAATTGGGCATTACTATCCTATCGACTGGCAATTAATCACACCATCTAAACTAACCGAGCCGGCACAAATTAAAAAAGCAGAAGCGGCGAGTATATTAAAGGCGATGGCACCAAATGATGTATTGATTCTATTAGACGAAAAAGGTAAGATGTTGAGCTCCCCTGGCCTAGCCAATTTAATCCAGCAAAAAGCCAACCAAAGTGCACAGAAAATAATTTTCTTAATAGGTGGTGCTTATGGTGTAGATGAAACCATACAGCAAAGAGCCAACTTCACCTGGAGCATTTCTGAACTCGTCTTTCCACATATGTTGGTTCGATTGATGCTTGCAGAACAAATCTACCGCGCTTGTAGTATCTTAGCCAACGAAAAATACCACCACGAATAATGAGCATTACTTTATACATCACCGTAGTCACTGTCATTGTATCTGTCTTAGCATTTTACAATGCCGAACTCATGGATAAATTAATTTTTCACCCCTATTCCGTGGGTAGAGACAATGAATGGTATCGTTTTATTAGTTGTGGATTTATCCACGCAGATTTTATGCACCTTGCATTTAATATGTTCTCCTTCTATATGTTTGGAGATTATGTAGAGCAATACTTTAACATGCTATTTGGACAAAATGGTAAGTTACTTTATTTATTTTTATACTTATCATCCTTAGCTGTTTGTTTAATCCCAACTTATCTTCAACAAAAAGACCGTTATAATTACAATAGCTTGGGCGCATCTGGTGCAGTGTCTGCGATTGTATTTGCAGGTATCTTTTTAATGCCCACTATCCAAATTGGCTTTTTCATTATACCGCCAATCATTCCTGGTTTTATTTTTGGGCCAATCTACCTAGGTATTACAGCTTATTTAGCAAAGCAAGGACAAGGAGGCATCAATCATAGTGCGCATCTTTGGGGATCCCTTTATGGTGTTGTATTCTTGATTGTAGCAGCTTACTTTATTGCACAGTTTAATGTGGTCGCAAGCTTTGTAGAGCAGATTAGGATTTACTTAGGAATGTAATTTTTAATACAAGCTTGGTATTGGGTGTAATTTTAAAGCGCTCGTCAATTCTTTGGCCTACTACCCATGCAATTTTACTGTCTGAACAAAGCACGGTGGTCATCGCCTTGATGGCTGGACTTAATTTTAGGCTACCTAAAAAATGATTCAGTTTCTTTTTTTTACGGAGACCTAATGGATAAAAATAATCTGTCGCAACCCATGACCTGTTTAACAAAGGCCAATTTAATTGATCTGCATCTAAATACGCCATGGTCGCACTTGTATCTAATTTAAGTTGCTCCCTATTTTCTATCCATTCTAATTGAAATTTTCCAAATAAAGTATCTAATACCTTCTGGTCTTTTGAAATAGTATCATATACTTTGTCTTCTTGATTAGACACAATTTGAATAGAATCATCCCACTTAATCAAACGATGGGATGCAGAAGCAATATAAGCACCCTTTGCTGCTCCTGCAATTTTATGAATCTCTTTTAATTGGGTGGCTTTGAATCCATATGCCTTTACCAATCCCCAAATATAAGTTGCATTGCCTTTCAATTGATTCCAAGTAGATAGTTTAATTGTTGGTATCCCTTTAGGAAAACTAATATGCTTTTTCCAAAAAGATGTCACAGTTCTATCTACAATATCTTCTGCTTCTTTTAACCTGGAAATAGTATCCAATATTTGTTGATTGACATTGGGATAAATTATTTCCATTTGTGGAATCAATTGATTACGTATTAAATTTCTGGTGTAATCATTTTTTAAATTAGAACTATCTTCTACATAGTCTAGTCCATTTAATTTTGCAAAGTCTTTGATGCTTGCTTTACTAAATGGTAATAGCGGTCTAATTAAATCGATATGATCTGTGGCGAGTGGATTTTGTTGATGTGATCTCATAGCTGGAATACCAGTCAATCCATGTAATCCTGTGCCTCTAAAAAACTGCATCAATACGGTCTCAACTTGATCGTCTGCATGATGTGCTGTAAGTAACATAATATTAGCATTGGTTTGATGACCCATATCCTTAATCAAAGTTTCAAACCAAGCATACCTAATTTCTCTTGCTGCTTGCTGGATGCCCATTTTGTATTGTTCCGCAAAAGCCAATGTATCAAATCGTTTTGTTAAAAATGTCATGCCCATTTTTGTTGCAAATGCTTGAACAAAACTTTCGTCTCGATTGCTTTCTTCCCCTCTTAATTGAAAATTAGCATGCGCAATAGAACATTTGGCACCCATTTGTTGCATCAAAGCTGTAAGCACAATACTATCTACCCCACCACTCACTGCAATAATAAAATGCGTATTGTAGAAAGTGATACCTGGAAAAGTATTTGCCCAATGGCTTTTAAATTGTTCCAAGTTCAATAACATCATGACAGTTTGAATTATTTCTTTTGTTCCTTAGCCCAAGTGTCTTTAAGGGTCACTGTTCTATTGAACACCAATTTATCTTTGGTGCTACTCGTATCCTGATAAAAATAGCCCTTTCTTAAAAATTGGAAACGTGCTTCTAATGGATCATTCAATAATGCAGGTTCTCCCCATGCTGTTGTTACGGTATGCAATGAATGTGGATTGATATAGGACTTAAAATCACCTTCTGCATTACTTGGATCTTCCACATTGAATAATCGATCATACTCATTTAATTCAACCGGAATCGCATGCTTTGCACTTACCCAATGTAATGTGCCTTTCACATGAATACCCGATGTATCTGAACCCGATTTAGAATTAGGGAAATATTTAGCATACACGGTTGTTACTTTACCAGTTGCATCTTTATCAAAACTTTCGCATTCAATAATATAAGCACTCTTTAATCTTACAGACAATCCAGGGCCTAATCTAAAATATTTCTTAGTTGGGACCTCCATAAAATCATCCGATTGTATCCATAATTCTTTACTAAATGGAACTGGTCTTGTACCTCCATTAGGATCTTCTGGATTGTTTTCAGAAACTAATATTTCTTCGGATTGCTCATAGTTGGTAATGACTAATTTAATTGGATCAGTTACTACCATTCTTCTTTGTGCAATTTTATTTAAATGCTCGCGAACACAAAACTCGAGTAAACTAAAGTCAATGATATTTTCTCTTTTAGCAATACCAATACGATCACAAAAATCACGGATACTTTCTGCAGTATAGCCTCTTCTGCGCATACCACTGATGGTAGGCATTCTAGGATCATCCCAACTTTGCACATGGCCTTCTTGAACCAACTGTAATAATTTACGCTTACTCATGACTGTATACGTCATGTTCAAACGAGCAAACTCATATTGATGTGAAGGGAAGATACCTAATTGCTCGATACACCAATCATATAAAGCCCTGTGCGGTATAAATTCAAGTGTGCAAATTGAATGGGTGATATTTTCAATAGAATCACTTTGTCCATGCGCAAAATCATACATTGGATAAATACACCATTTGTCTCCTGTGCGGTGGTGATGTGCTTTTTTTATGCGATACAACAAAGGATCACGCATATGCATATTTGGACTTGCTAAATCAATTTTAGCACGCAAAACTTTTTCGCCATCATTGTACTTACCTGCTTTCATTTCGGCAAACAAGGTTAAGTTCTCTTGGATGCTTCTTTCTCTAAATGCATTTCCTGTTCCTGGTTGTGTTGGTGTTCCTTTTTGTTGTGCAATCTCTTCTGCAGTGCTATCATCCACATAGGCCAATCCTTTTTCAATTAATTGTACAGCAAAAGCATACAATTGATCAAAATAATCGGAGGCATAACATTCTTTAATCCAATTAAAACCTAACCATTTTAAATCGGCCTTAATACTATCTACATATTCAGTATCTTCTGTCACTGGATTGGTATCATCAAATCTTAAATTCGTAGCACCACCAAAAGTTTCAGCAAGCCCAAAATTTAAACAAATACTTTTTGCATGACCAATATGTAAATAACCATTTGGTTCTGGAGGGAATCTAGTCAATATACTTTTATGTTTCCCGGTTGCTAGGTCTTGGGAAATAATTTCTTCAATAAAATTTAAACTTTTTTCGTCGCTCATAGGATATTATCTATTCGGGTAAAGGTACAAAAACCTACCCCAAAAACCTATCGCATTTTAGTATTGTAAATTATCCCTTAGTTCCGTATACTTTTTGTACTTCTAACACCAATTTTTCAATCTCTTGGTCATCCCCGTTAGGACTATAGGGTTGCTTTAAACTACTTCCAAAGACAAAGGCAACAGTTTGCCATAAACCAGCATTCAATCCACCTTTATATTCCTTGATTAACTGGTAACAATTATTGCCTGTTTCACGATTGATTAATTTCATGAGGACTTTGCCTTGATAAACAGATAAACTTGTCACTTTATCAGCAAATTCTCTCTTCAATTCTTTTTCTCTAAGCTTAATAATCTGCTTTCTTAATTTTTCATCCTGTACACCTGCCAATTCTGCATTCACCGATTGAATCACTTTACTAGCTGATCTTGCATATGGATAAGTCACATATACCGCATTGCGCAATCTTGTCCAATTTTTCCAATAGTTTTTTAACGCGTTGGTTTGAACCGCAGACACCATGACTGTAGGTAACCAAGATTGAGGAATCGTGTCTCCCTCTGGTGTAATATATGCTTCTACCCTTACTGTATCATACTGACTCGTCTGCGCAAAAAGCTGCTTTGGCAAGCTGATTGTGGTTACAAATAGTAGTATACAAAAGATGGTTCTCATATGCATTGATACACTAATATACAAAAAGTAACCCTATTTCTTAAATCGATAATAGGCCCCCATCATAAATCCAATGGTCGTCACGATCACCCCCAACCATAATAAATTGATCCAAGGGAATTCATACACTTTTAAAGTAATGAGGTTCGTTAAAGCAGTTGACTCTTTCACCCCTATTTCTAAAATACCTTTTTCTTGATCAATCACTTTATTAAAACTCAATACTAAATTCTGTGCCTTCACTGTATCCACTTTAGAAGTCAGGTTCAACCCTTCTAGTAAGATACCAGGTTCTGCGACATATTTTAAACCCTCTTTTGAAACCACATTCAATTGTAATCTCAATTCATTCACCCCAGCTGGTCTATCACCTGGAGGATTTACATTTACTTTTTCTAGTTTAATATAGCCATTGCTATAAAATATGGAATCACCAACAGTAATATTAATTGGCTTGAAGCTTGTAGTATCCTCCTCTGTATGGTCTTGGAAAGAGGTCACGTACACAAAGATATCTTTGTG
>RFSD01000045.1 GCA_009924165.1 Chitinophagia bacterium
CTACAATAGCAGTCTTACCCACCCCAGGTTCACCAATTAAAATTGGATTGTTCTTTTTACGACGACTTAGAATTTGACTGACTCTTTCTATCTCTGCATCCCTTCCTACAATTGGATCTAGGGCATCTTGCTCTGCTAACTTTGTAATGTCTCTACCAAAATTATCTAGTACAGGGGTTTTAGATTTACTTGTTGCACTTGGTTTAGATTTTGTGCTTCCTCCAAATCCACCTCTGCCTTTTTCATCTTCAAAATCATCATCACCTTCTTCTTGGTATTCTGAACTTGGACTTGATGGAGAAGATGGCGAAGATCCTACCATCCCTAATTCATTTCGGAATAAATCATAGTCTACGTCAAATTGATTTAAAATTTGCGTAGCGATGTTTTCCTTATTCTTTAAGATGCTTAATAACAAATGTTCTGTTTCCACCATTGGACTTTTCAAAGCCTTAGCTTCTAAAACCGTCACGCGAATCACTTTTTCAGCCTGCTTCGTTAAAGGAAGACTATTGATATTCGCGATATTTTTCCCAGACTTGTCCTTTACGGCTAGTTCGATCTCTTTTCTTAATTCACCCAAATTCACATTCAGCTGCCTTAAGACTTTGATGGCAGTATTTTCTTGGTCACGGATCAAGCCTAACATAAGGTGTTCCGCACCAATAAAATCATTACCTAATCTTAACGCCTCTTCTCTGCTATAAGAGATGATTTCCTTAACTTGTGTTGAAAAATTGTTATCCATATAATTTATTCGAGCTGTTATTAGATAAACGAATAATTTTACCCTAAAGTATGTGATTATGCACTATAAAATTGATACCAAAGAAAAATTCACCGTTTTAAGCTTACTCGACCCTAATCTTAGTTCAAATCTCGTGCCAGAATTGAATGATTTGATCAAAAAATTAGGCTCAAATAGCCCTAAAAACCTAGTTTTAAACCTTGAGGGGGTAAAAGACTGGGATTTAAGCATTATGGAGCTATTGGCACAGCATCAAGAAGTATTTTATGACAATAATACCAGTTTTGTACTTTGTTGCTTGTCAGATGACTTACAAAACACCTTAGATTCGACTGAATTTGGCGAAGTCATGAACTTAACCCCTACGGAAACAGAAGCCTGGGATATCGTTCAGATGGAAGAAATCGAGCGTGAACTACTGGATAGTGACGATATGGAGTTTTCTACCCAAGAATAGCCTAAGATTTGTTAAATTCGCGCTCCTATGATTACGCCTCAAACCATTCAACAAATTACCAGCCGAATTGACATCATTGATGTGGTGGGTGAATTTGTGAAATTAAAGAAAAGAGGTACCAATTACATAGGCAACTGCCCTTTTCACAACGAAAAATCGCCTTCTTTTACCGTCTCTCCTGCCAAAGAAATTTATAAATGTTTTGGCTGTGGCAAGAGCGGCAACACCATCACGTTTTTAATGGAGCACGAGAAGTATAGTTATGTAGAGGCTTTAAGATGGTTGGCTGCGAGATACAATATTGAAATAGAGGAAACAGAGACCAGTCCTGCTCAAAAGATGGCACAACAAACTGCTGACAGTTTGTATGCAATCAATCATTTTGCAATGGACTTTTTTTCCAAACAATATTGGGATACAGAAGCTGGTGCCACCATTGCACAAAGCTATATGCAGCATCGTGGCTTTTTACGCCCGATTGTAGAAAAATTTAAAATTGGATACAACCCTTCTGAACGTGATAGTTTGGCAAAAGCCTTGATTCAAAATCAATTCAATCCTGAATTATTTGCAAGAACCGGTTTGGTTGTAGAACGCGATGGCGGATGGCAGGATAATTATAGGGACCGTATCATCTTCCCAATTCATAATACCACGGGAAAAATTATTGGTTTTGGTGCAAGACAAATAGCCAAGAACGATCGTTCACCAAAATACATCAATACACCAGAGAACGAAATTTATATTAAGAGCAGAATTCTTTATGGTTCTTATTTTGCAAGAACTGCTATTGATAAATCGAATGAATGCTTATTGGTAGAAGGTTATACGGATGTGGTAAGCTTACACCAAGCTGGAATTGAAAACGTCGTGGCAAGTGGTGGTACATCTTTAACCATCGATCAATTGAGATTGGTGAAGAAATATACACAGAACCTGACGATTATTTATGACGGTGATGCCGCTGGTGTGAAAGCAGCATTAAGGGGATTGGATATGGCTTTAGAGGAAGGATTGAATGTTCAATTGGTGTTGATTCCAGACAATGAGGATCCGGATAGTTATGTCAATAAAGTAGGGCCAGATGCATTCCGTGCATTTGTCCAATCTGCAAAAAAGGATTTTATTTTATTCCAATTAGAAGTCCAATTAAAAGAAGTTGGGAATGATTTAAATAAAAAAAATAGTCTAGTCAATCAAATGGCGGAGACTTTAAGTAAAATTAATAAGGCAGAAGATTTTACAAAATTACAAGAGTACGTAAGAAAATGTGCTGATATATTACGTATTGACGAAACTGGTTTAACCCAATTGGTCAACAAGTTCAAACGTGACAAGATTGTAAAAGATGAAAAGAAGATGGCCTATGATGAAGCGGCTATTTTAATGCCTAGTTTCCAACAAGAAACACAGGATATAGACAATATCGATCTAGTTCTTGATAAGGATCTTTTACATGAAAAAAACTTAATCCGTTTATTGATTGAATTTGGTAACGAAATTTTAGAAGACGGAAAACTTGCTTCTACTTGGATTGCAGAAGAACTAGAACCGTTTCCTTTAGAAAATCAAGACATGATTCAATTGGTTAAAGTTTATTTTGATTGGCAGGCAGCAGGTAAAATACCCAATCATAAAACCTTGCAATACCATGAAGACCCTAAAATCCAACAAATGGTGATGGGTCTTTTTGAACCAGAGCATGAATTGAGTCTTAGATGGAATGAAAAACTAGGCATCAAGAAAATCGTAGCTGAAAGTAGTTTTCTACATGAAATTGAAGTGAGTTTATTGTATTATAAACTTAGAAAGATAAAAAAAATGATTCGCCAGAATCAAGAAGATATGGAGAAAGTTAGTGGAGAAGATCAAATACAATTATTACACATACATAAACATCTTAAAGATGCAGAGCGCGAATTAACCAAGATTATTGGGACCGTTATTTTTAAATAGAACGCTTTTGTATTATTTCTCTGAAGGATTCTGTTTACCAGCAATCAACTTTTCTAAAGTAGCTTCTAAACGCTTTTGCTTGGTTTCTTCCTTTTTTGCTCCATTGATCCAACTTAAATACTCCTTTTGATTGATGATAGATAGAGAAGTAAAGAATTCTCTTGCTTCTTCGTGTGATTGAAATAGTTTCTCAACTTCAATTGGTAAAGCAATCAATCTTTTTTCAAAATCGTCAATCTCAATATTTGGAGATTTATAACCAACAAAAGCCCTATTTCTATTTGGGATTTGGTCGTATTTTGTAAAACGCAATGCTGTCCAAACATGATCTAAGGTCACTTGACGAATTGCCTCATATTCATTGTTGGCTAAAATTTCCCAGCTTGCATCTCTATTCAAATCTGAAACAATTTTTGAACTTGTTTTAGGATAGGCAATCCATAATTTACTTTCATGCGTCAAAGCGGAGAAAACTTCTTTTAGGATATTGTTTAATTGCAATTGGTTTATTGCGAAAATTAGCGCGAAATCAATTTTCCTTGTTTTTAATAAAGGAGTCAGGTTTTTACAGTAATTCAACTTTGCAAATTGCTTCTCTACACTTGATGGTAAACCTTGAATCAGTACGTTTTTCTCATCCTTTAACTGTAATTTCTCCAAAATATTCTGACTGATCGACATAAATGTTAGGATTTTTAAGGATTGTAAAGTTAAGTAATTCCTTGTAGTTGCAAATAGAAAATTGAATAAATCTTTCTAATTAATTGATAATCAGTAAAAAATAAAACCATTTAGAACTACTAATCTTGCGGTTTTCTATTTTTTTTGAACAATGGTGCCTTGTTTTCTTTCCCATTTAGGAGTCTGCCTATGTTCTTTTGATGCGATACTACTACCATTAAGGCGACAATAATTGCAAATACTCTATAAGATGTTTCTTTTTCATTGAAAATAAACAAGATCAATACCATAAATACGACACTTGCCAAGATTGAGCTTAAGGAAACAAACCTGGTTGTAAAAAGCGTAATCAAAAACACAATAATGCAGATGAGCGCCACAATCGGCTGAATGGCCAATGCCATCCCTAAGATGGTAGCTACCCCTTTCCCCCCTTTAAAATCAGCCCATATAGGGAAAATATGACCTACGACTGCAGCCAATCCCAATACAATCATAAAATTGGTTCTAGCCAATTCATTTTGTAAATAAAAGGGTATAAGAATATATAAAGATGTGGCAATTACACCTTTTGAAATATCCGCTATCATGACAAAGGCACCCCATTTAGAACCTAAGACCCTAAAAGTGTTCGTTGCACCCGGATTTCCACTTCCATATTGGCGAATATCAATTCCAAAAACAGCTTTACTTACCCATATAGATGTAGGGATTGAACCTAAAAGGTAAGCAAGCGCTACAAGCATCATTTCATTCATTGAATCAGGTTTGGGGTACACAAATATACAATCAATAAAAATAATGCCTGTTAGTCCTTCAAATTAAGGGATGCAACTACCTATAAAACATTAAACTAACCCATCCATTTAAGGGTTGCGATGCTTGGAATTTCCAGCCTTTAGATTGACTTAATTTAATTATATCTGATTGATCTTCAGTTAATAAACCACTTAGAACTAAAGTTCCACCAGGTTTACCAATTTGAGTTAATTCGTCCATATTGGCTTCTAAAATATGCCTATTTACGTTGGCTAGAACAATATCGAATTGTTCTTTTTGCAAAGCAGATTCCACTTTTTCAATGGTGATCACTTTGGATGCATTGTTATGGATGTTCTCTTCCGCGTTTTCGATACACCAGTCATCATTGTCTACTGCATGAACTTTACATGCCCCTAATTTTTCGGCTAAAATGGCTAATATCCCAGTTCCGGTGCCAAAATCATAGACGGTTTTTGCTTTAAAATCGATCCTTTGCATTAACTCAATCATAGAATAGGTGGTTGGATGGTGTCCAGTACCAAAACTCATTTTGGGTGTTATTTTAATATCATGCGTTACAGTTGGTTCAAAGTCAGGATGAAAATGGGCCCTGATTCCAACAAAGTCACCCACCCTAATTGGATCAAAATTAGACTCCCATACGGCATTCCAATTTTGTTCTTTAATAACTGATTTAGAATAAGTTAAATGATATTTATTAAATATAATATCTAATTCATTTTGTATTGATTCAGCTTCAAATTGAGTTGACAACATATAAGTCTTACAATGCCCAGCACCTAGGCCTAGACCATTGGATAAGCCAACGCCATCATTCTGCCCTTCCTCTAATTCTTCTTCATTAAAGCCTTCGAAGCCAAGTTCAGATAGTTCAGCCACTAGCATCTCAAATTGATCCTGATTGCTAAAGTCAAAGGCTATTTGAATGTATTCTTTGGACATATGTTTGATGATTTAATGAAGATCGGATTTACGATAAGCAATTTTTACAACTAAGTATAAAAGATAGCTACCCCTCATCCTCATGCGGAAGGAACCGAAATCGGCTTCGGGGTACTATCTTTTAAACTTATTACAATTCATTTAATGGTTATAATCTAAATTAGAATAAATACTATTCCGTAGCGAACGTTCGAGCTTGCGAGCGAGAGCCAAGGAATAGGTGTTTATTCTAATATTTTTTACTAGAATCCTTGATTACAAAGTTAGCTACAAAAAATGCCCCGCAGTATTAGCAGGGCATTAAATATTAAAAGCTGTAAAATTTGTAAACTATTGTTGAGGACCACGATCTTCACGAGGGGCTTGCTCAGGGCGAGGTAATAAAGCTTTATGACTTAATTTGAACTTACCTGTTTTAGGGTCTAATCCAATTAATTTCACTTTCACTGTATCGCCTTCATTAAAGATACCTTCCATTGTTTCCAGACGCTTCCAGCTGATTTCACTAATGTGTAATAAACCTTGTTTGCCTGGCATAAATTCAACGAAAGCACCAAATTCTTTAACACCTTTCACAACACCTTCATATTCGTCTCCAATTTCAGGAACCGCAACGATACTATTGATCCATCTTACTGCAGCATCTAAGCTTTCTTTGTTTGCAGAGAAGATACTTACCTCACCATGGTTGCCCACTTCCTCGATATTAATTGTTGCACCAGTTGTTCTTTGCATTTCTTGAATAATCTTTCCACCTGGTCCGATTACAGCACCAATGAATTCTTTGTCAATGATGATCTTAACCATTCTTGGTGCATGTGGCTTCACGTCTGCACGTGCAGCTGGAACACACTCATACATAGCATCCAAAATATGTAAACGACCTTTTCTTGCTTGAGATAAGGCTTCTCTCATAATGTCCATGCTTAAGCCATCTACTTTGATGTCCATTTGAACACCGCAAATACCATCGCGTGTACCAGTTACTTTGAAATCCATATCTCCTAAATGATCTTCATCACCTAAGATATCTGTTAAGATTGCATACTTACCATCTTCTCTAGAAATCAATCCCATTGCCACACCACTCACGTGTTTAGGAATAGGTACACCTGCATCCATTAATGCTAATGAACCGGCACAAACAGTCGCCATTGAAGAAGAACCATTTGATTCTAAGATATCAGAAACAACACGTAATGTGTAAGGGAATACAGTGCTATCTGGTAACATTTGCTTTAAAGAACGCATCGCTAAGTTACCATGTCCAACTTCACGACGACCAACACCACGCATCATTTTTACTTCACCTGTTGAGAATGGAGGGAAATTATAGTGTAAAAAGAATTTTGCGTATTCTGCACTTGCTGCAGTTTCTTGCATCAACTCATCTAATTTTGTTCCTAATGTAACAGTAGTTAAAGATTGTGTTTCACCTCTTGTAAACAAAGATGAACCGTGTGGTGTAGGTAATGGACCAATTTCCATTGCTAGAGGACGAACTTCATCTAATTTACGACCGTCTAAACGAATACGGCTATCCACCATCATATCTCTAACCACTTCCCATTTCAAATCCTCATAATACTTACCAGCTAATTTCTTTTGCAAGTCTGTAATATCGGGACCTAAATGTTCCATGATTTCTTTTTTCACTGCTGTGAATGCGTCACTACGCTCATGTTTTGCAGAACCTAATCTTGCAATTGCGTCTACTTTTGATTTTGCAAATGCATATACTTTTTCACGGATCGCTTCGTCTTGTTCTGGTTTTTTATAATCACGCACTTCTGTAATACCAACTAATTTTCTTAATTCAGCTTGTGCTTTGATTTGCTTGCGGATAGCTTCGTGTGCAATTTCTAAACACTCTACTAATTCTTCCTCAGAACATTCTTTTGCCTCACCTTCCACCATCATCAAATTCTTTTCTGTAGCAGCAATGATAAATTCTAATGCACATTTAGCTAATTCAGCTTTAGAAGGATTAATTACAAATTTGCCATCAATCTTTGCAATTCTTACTTCAGAAATAATTTCTTTAATAGGAATATCAGATACTGCTAATGCTGCAGATGCTGCTAGACAAGCTAATGAATCTGGCATCACATTCTCGTCGCTAGAAATCAATGATATTAAAACTTGCACATCGCACAAGTAGTCTTCTGGGAATAAAGGCCTCAATGCTCGATCAATTAAACGGCTCGTTAAAATTTCGTAATCATTTAAGCGTGCTTCTCTTTTAAAGAAAGAACCAGGGATACGGCCTGCAGATGCAAACTTCTCTTGGTAATCTACACTCAATGGAAAGAAATCTTGTCCGTCTTTAGGATCTTTATTGGCAACAACTGTTGCTAATAAAATACAATTGCCTTGTCTGATGGTAACTGCTCCGTCTGATTGACGCGCTAATTTACCTGTTTCTATAAAAATTTCTTGACCTGGATTGATCTCGAATTTTACTGATTTTGGTTGTGATAACATTTTTAAAATTTTGGTGTGTTAAAAGGACCCCCTATTGAATCTATTACAAAAAAGATGTGCAAAAAATAATCGCTTATAAACAACTAATCCCAACCGTAGTAGTACAGTTGGGACAGCTATTATAAGTAGTTCATGATTATTTTCTTAAGCCTAATTTCTCAATTAGTGCACGGTAACCAGTGAGGTTATGTTTTTGCAAATAAACCAATAAACGCTTACGCTGACCCACTAATTGCATTAAACCTCTTTGAGTAGAATGGTCTTTGTGGTTGGCCTTTAAATGATCGGAAATGTGCGCGATACGTTGTGTTAATAAAGCAATTTGACCTTCAATTGAACCAGTGTTAGTTGCTTTACCACCAAATTCAGCAAAAATACTTGCTTTTTTCTCTGTTGTTAAGTTAGACATTGTGGAACTTCTTTTATTGTAGTTAACAATTAACTACGGTTTTGTTTTGTTTATTTCGGCTGCAAAGATAGGGATAAAAGCGTAACTTAATCATTAGTTTAGTCAAATATTTCTACGTTTTTAGGGTATTTGGCCCTATTGAATACGAATAATTTGTCTTCAAAACTAGCTGCATAATTGATTGATAGCACTTTAACATCTGTGATATTGTTGCTTTTATCCAAAATGATGGCATTTGAAAGGGCAGATTTTACCTTATCAATGATTAAAGTAACTTTCTGGAAACCTTTTTTACGATCAATAGGGAAAAGCTCAATGGTTGCAGAATTGGTATTTTGTGCTAATAAATTGAAATTGAAGTCTTTATCATAATTACCTGATAATAATTTCTGTGGACTTAGGGTTTGTTCTGTTTCTGCCAAACTAGACTTTGATATTGTATTAAGCCCATCAAAATTATAGATGGAGACACCGTCACAAAGGATTTCTAATTTACCCTCATTTAAAATGTATTTCTCTCCTTTCATCTTTAATTGGATCATCTTGGTCCCCAATGCCTTTCCTTTATTGTTTTTAGACACCAATTGGATTTTAACCAGTATCCCTTTAGATAATTTCACTTTGACCCCTACTTTGTCTAAAATAGCCTTTGCATTAGGGTCCTTTTGGGCTTGTACTTGAAAAGTCAAAATACTCAATAAAAAGATAATAGCTATTCTCATAATAGGTTGATTAGGGGGCAAAACAATCTTATTTTTCGATTTACAAAAGTAGACAATCCATGTGGATTATGATAGATTTTGTAAGAAATCATACAATTCAGCCTCAGATTTATATAAAACCTCTCTTGGCTTACTTCCTTGACTTGGTCCAACAATACCTGCAGATTCTAGTTGATCCATTAATCTACCTGCTCTATTATAGCCCAATTTCATCCTTCTTTGAATAAAGGAAGTGGAACCTACCTGTGCACTTACAATCAACTTAGCTGCATCTTCAAATAAACTATCTCTTTCTCCAGCATCAAAACCTGATGCCTCTAATTCTTTATCATCAATGTATTCAGGTAAAATGAACGCTTCGGGATAGCCTTTTTGTTCTGCAATAAAGTTACAAACACGATCCACTTCTGGTGTATCCACAAAAGCACACTGTAAACGCGTGATCTCACCATTATAGCTCACTAACATATCTCCCTTGCCAATCAACTGCTCTGCACCACCAGCATCTAAAATGGTACGACTATCTATTTTACTTGATACTTTAAATGCAATACGTGCAGGGAAATTTGCTTTGATGGTACCTGTAATGATATTCACTGAAGGTCTTTGTGTGGCAATGATTAAATGAATGCCTACTGCTCTTGCTAACTGCGCTAATCGTGCAATAGGCATTTCCACTTCTTTGCCAGCAGTCATAATTAAATCTGCAAACTCATCCACAACCAATACAATAAAAGGTAAATATTGATGTCCTTTTTCTGGATTTAATTTTCTCGAAGTAAACTTTTCATTGTACTCTTTTATGTTTCTACATCCTGCTTCTTTTAATAAATCATAACGATTATCCATCTCAATACAAAGTGCATTCAATGTATTGATCACTTTTTTTGTATCTGTGATAATCGCATCTTCTTCCCCTGGTAGTTTAGCCAAGAAATGCTTTTCAATGACACGATACAAACTTAATTCCACTTTCTTTGGATCTACTAAAACAAATTTTAATTGTGAAGGATGCTTCTTATATAATAAGGAAACCAAGATCGCATTCAATCCAACCGATTTACCTTGACCCGTAGCACCGGCATTAATAAATGCGGCATACTTGCTAAATCCACAATGAAATTTTCATTGTCAATTTTTTTCCCAATCGCAATTGGTAAAGAATGTTGGCTATTTTGAAACTTCTCACTGGCAAGTAAAGTTTTCATACTCACAATTGACTTGCGAATATTTGGCACTTCAATACCAATGGTACCTTTTCCTGGAATAGGTGCAATAATACGGATACCCAATGCAGCCAAACTCAATGCAATATCGTCTTCTAAGTTTTTAATTCTACTAATACGCACACCTGGCGCAGGTACAATTTCATATAATGTAACTGTAGGACCCACTGTAGCAGAGATGCGCTGTATGGCGATATCATAATTTTTTAGAGTAGCAATGATCTGATTTTTGTAGGTCTCCAATTCTTCTGGATCTTGTACAATTTTTTCAGAGCCGTGCGTCTCTAGTAAATTTATATGTGGGTACTTGTAATTTTTTAAATCTAAGGTTGCATCATACTTAGTGGTTAAGCTATCCACTGATGCTAAGATTTTTTCTTTAGGTACTTCGTTGATCTCTAAATCAAGGTCTTCTAATAATTCGTCATCAATATCCAACTCCTCATCATCAGATGCTTCCTCCTCATCACTCGCTGTGCGCGAGTGCTCATAGCTATCTAATGGAGTTTTTTTTTCCTCACCAGACTCTTCATTTAAAGATAATTCATCTATAAATAATTTTGGACCTAGTTCCCCCAATGCTTCAGCCTCATCTGCTTCATCCATTTCTGGCATGATCACTGAGACGCCAGAAGTATTTTCTTTTAATGAATTGCCAGTTGGAATAGTTGACGCCGCAGCTGCTGGATTATTTAAGTCCCATTCTTGCTTCACTGCTTCTTCTGTGTCCTCACTCACAAAATCAGGAGCTTTCTTTTTTGGAATCAAAAAATCAAAATTAGGTACATTGAAACTTGGATTAAACCTCCATATGATATAACTAAAACCAGCAATAAATAAGATGGCACCCGTACCAAAAACACCTACCCATTTAATTAACCAACTACTACTATATTCTCCTAAAGCACCTCCCCAAGAAAAAGTGGTATTAGGTGTAAGAAAGGCAAAGCAAGTACTTAAAACTAAAAGTCCGAGTAACACATATCTTAAATTACGCCACAAACTAAAAATTGGTTTTGTGAAAAATAAATTCACCCCTAACACAAAAAAGAAAGTGCAAAATAGATAGGCTGCAATACCAAATCCATTGAACATCATTTGATAAGCTACAAAGGCACCTACATACCCTAATAAATTATTTGCTTTTACATCTTGCAAAGAAAATAATTGAGTTCTCCATAACTGGACCATGTCTTGGTCTTCCTGCCAAGTAAATAAATAGGATGTAAATGCAACAAAAAGAAACAAGCTAACCAATAATGAGACTGCTCCCAAGATCTTCATTGTGCGTTCGTCTTTCACCACTTCAGACACCACCACATCTGCTTCTTTGTCCGGATTTAAAATCGGGGAATTGACCTTTGGGTTTGATTTGCTTTTAAGCGTATTTGCCATGATGACAAATATAAAAAGAATTGGCTACATATCCATTTTATTCAGCCAAACAACCCTGGCCCAAATAGCCCAGCCTGACATAAAACAAAGTCCACCAATCGGGGTAACTGGCCCAAGTATAAAAGCCCAACTTGGATGGATAACAGATAAAAGGGCTAGCCCATAAATAGACCCACTAAATAAGAAAGCACCTACTATGAAAAAATG
>RFSD01000046.1 GCA_009924165.1 Chitinophagia bacterium
TTTTATAAAAAAATACTCTATCATTCCCATTATTGGTGCAATGTGTTGCTTGTATTTGATGATTGAGATTCCTCCAGTAAGTTGGTTATGGTTCTTTGTCTGGATGACAATTGGTTTGGTGATTTATAATTTGTATTCTAAAAAGCATAGTCTTTTAGCAAAAAATTAATTGATGAAGTATCAAGTGGGTGATGAAATATTGGTACTGCATAGCAATGAAGAGGGGCATATCATTGAAATCATGAGTAATGACATGGTAATGATCGAAGTACGTGGGGTAAAGTTCCCTGCGTATATGGATCAAATAGACTTTCCATATTTTAAACGTTTTACAGAGAAGAAATTATTTCCAGAAAAAAAAGCACCTCAAAAGCTTTTTGTGGATCAGATACCTAAGGAAAAAATACAAAAAAATGCTAGTAAAGAAGATGCGGGTGTTTGGTTAATTTTAATTCCAAAATTTAGTCTAGATGATTTCAATGACGAAGTTGTTGAGACGCTTAAGATTTTCTTATCCAATAAAACCAGGATCGATTATAATTTTGTGTACGAGCAGTCTGCTCGAGGTGAAGTTGATTTTTCTATTGCTTCAACTATTGCGCCTTTTACCGATTTTTATATCCATGATATTCCATTTGCAACAGTGAATGATAGTCCTCAATTTTCATTTGATTTTTCTTTAACCGAACAGCATAAGAAAAAAGCAGACCATTATGAATCTATTGTGAAAATAAAACCAAAACAAATTTTCCAAAAAATTGAAACTTTAAAGGAAGACAATAAAGTGAGCTTGGATTATTTATTGTTTAACACTTATCCAGATAAAGCCGAAGACAATCATATTGCGATTGATATTTTAAGAAATGCAGGATACAAAGTGTACGATGCCTCAAAAATCAAAGAACATATCCCTGCTGCTAGATCTGTGATTGATCTACATATTGAAAAATTGATGGATCGTCATAGCCATCTAACCAATGCCGAAATCTTACATTTTCAACTAGAAGCTTTTGAGCAATGGTTTGAACTTGCACAATTGAATCATCTACCATCTATGATCATCATCCATGGAGTTGGTTCGGGTAAACTTAAGAATGAAATACATGATTTATTGAAAGTTAAGAAAGGGGTGAAAAGCTTTATCAATCAATATTCCGACTTCTATGGATTTGGTGCTACGGAAGTCTTTTTTGAGTATTAAGCACATCCACTTTATTTTACTACCTTTGACACGACTACAATCCCGAACTATCGTGGTAAGCAATTGCCAAGGAAAGTCCGGACAGCATAGGGTAACCCACCGGTCAATAGCCGGCATCTCAGCAATGGGATAGAGAAAGTGCCACAGAAAATAACTACCTCGCAAGAGGAAAAGGTGAAAACGTGAGGTAAGAGCTCACGAATAAGACAAGTAATTGTTTTATAGGGTAAACCTTGGGTGCTGTAATGCCATGTAAAGGGACGTTTGAGAGCGACTCGTTCGAGTCCCAGGGTAGGCAGCAAGACTTTAGCAGTAATGTTAAGGCTAGATAAATGATAGTTTAGAAACAGAATCCGGCTTATGAGGTTTGTAGTTACTTTTTTTAATTGAACATAAAAATGAATTCATATGACCATTGAGCAGATTAAGCGTATGAAGGACCAAGTGAGTGTCCTGAGGAGGTTTCTTTGACGTTGAAAACCGATTACAAAAAATACATTTAGACAAACAACTTTCTTTATCTCCAGGTTTTTGGGATGACAATAAGCGAGCAACGGCCACGATGAAGGAGATTAAATTAAATGAATATTGGACTGGCATGTACCAACAAGTGGAGACAAGTGTCGAAGACTTTGTGGTGCTTTTTGAATTCTGGAAAGCAGGTGATGCCACAGAAGAAGAAACCAAAACTGCATATGAATTAGCGATGGTCGCCATCGAAGACGCTGAGTTTAAAAGCACGCTCAATCAACCAGAAGATGAATTGCCAGCAATCTTACAAATTAATCCAGGTGCTGGTGGCACTGAAAGTCAGGATTGGGCAGAAATGCTTTTGAGAATGTACACTATGTATGGAGAAAAGCAAGGATGGACAGTAAGCTCTATAGATTATCAAGAAGGGGATGGCGCTGGTATAAAATCTGCAACCATTCAGTTTGATGGACCTTTTGCCTATGGATTTTTAAAAGCAGAATCAGGTGTACACCGTTTAGTTAGAATTTCACCATTTGATAGCAATGCAAGGCGCCATACAAGTTTTGCATCGGTTTATGTATATCCTTTAATAGATGACACTATCGAAATTATAGTGAATCCTGCAGACATTGAATGGGAGTTTTACCGCAGTGGTGGAAAGGGTGGACAGAATGTCAATAAAGTTGAAACCGCTGTTCGATTAAAGCATGCTTCTGGTATCATTGTGGAATGTCAACAATCGAGAACACAAGGTGAAAACAGAGAGATTGCAATGAAGATGTTAAAGAGTAGATTGTATGAGGAGGCAATGCGAAAAAAACAAGAAGCCTTGAATGCATCGAACGCGAATAAGAAAAAAATTGAATGGGGGAGTCAAATACGTTCTTATGTATTCCATCCATATAAAATGATCAAAGATCACCGAACAGATTTTGAAGTAGGTAATGTTGGACCTGTAATGGATGGTGAGATAGATGGGTTTATAAAAGCCTACCTGATGTATGAAAAAACAGATGCTTCTTAGTTATTGATTGGTGTTTGGGGATAAAATATCAAACTTTGATTTTGGTTTTAAGTCGTTCCACCATTTAAAGTTTTTAAATTTCAATTCAGATTTTGGTACATCAAACAGGGGGGTCATTTTGCCAGTTAATTGATTGATGTATATAATTTTTGCTGGTTCATCTTGCTCAAATTGAATGGTGATGATTTGCGCATTGGATTGATTCACTCCTATAAATTTTGCATCATTGTCTGTAGCAAAATATATATTTTCTGCGCTGCCCTTGGTTTGCATTTGTTGAATTTTACCATCTATAAAATCTACTACAATTGTATTGCCTTTTAGTTGATTAAAATATTCGGTACTGTCTACAGGATTAATGGCCATCGCATTATTTAAAATTCTCAATTGTTCAGCCTTCCTATTATTTAAATGCATATAAATGGTGTCACCCGTAATTTGGTTTTGATTGACCCAAAGTATGGGATTATTGTGCAGTCGAATGGTAGAGTCTGCTAGGCTATAAAATAAACTATCTGCCAAACCTTGCAATGAATCCGAATAAATTTTCACATGATGAAAAGCTTCAAAATATTTATTCAAACTTGAGTCTTTGATCATTTCTTCCTTAGCACGCGCTTTTGGCATTTTTCTTTTTAAATCACTTAACCTACCACTATACAAAGTGTCGGCACTAATATACAATGTATCCTTAGGTTGCTTGATCAATAGGATAGGTAATTCTGTCGCCAATAAAATATCTTTGTTACGATTGGTCTTTATATTATTAGCCAATAAATCAAAGCTTAAACTATCCTTAGATTTATAAACGGCATTCCCTCTAAATTCACCTAAACCAAGTGAGTCATCAATAGCCATATCGTTTGCTATGAAAAAATAACTACTATCGTCAATGGAAGAACGTTCGTACAAGTAACCCTTTCTAGTTCCAATATTGTAATTGCCGTTTTTAGTCTTAATAATTCTAGATCCACTGATGATTTTAGTGGGACTTATAAAATTAGCTAATTGGGAATAGGTATTGTATTCTAAAGTATCTGTGTAGATGCTATTGTCTGGATCAATCAAGGATACTTTATTTCTAAAAAGTACATCTCTGGTGATTCCATAATAAACGCCCTCTGTGCTCTTTAAAACGGTCTTGTTACGAACTAATTTACCTCCCTTTTTATACACGCCAATTTTAATGGAAACATCATAGTCTAAAGAGTCTGTTGTTAATGTACCTCGTCCATCCGTCAATTTTACATGATTTCTTAACTTGGCTTTTTTTGTGTTGCCATCATACTTTAAATAATCGGCATATGTATGCACTGAATCAGCATCATTAATATGTACTTTACCAAATCCTTCTAGACTATTTTTTGTAGCGTTCAATATGATACTGTCTCCAAACAATATAGTATTTGCTTGTCTCACTTTAACATGTCCAACAAGGATTAAAAAATCTTGACTATCCTGCTTTTTGATATTGTAAGATTCTGCAGAAAGGAATTCAATTAATTTGCCCGTATTCTTGACTGATGAAGATGTATCCTGACTATTGGCTTGTGAAGACAAAATTATGCCAAGGGATAATAGGATATAAGGCAGATATTTATTCATGATCCACTGTATCCGATAATGGTTTAGTCAAAGGGGTTCTTTTATCTTTTTTGCCGAATACTGAAACACTGATATAGCGCTTAGGATGTACTTTAATATCATCTACCAAAGTATTGACACTTCTGATAGTACTTTGAAGCTGGTTGTACATGGCTGGATCACTCAATACTTTTGCAGCTGTTCCATTGCCATTATTTAATTTATTGATGGTACTATTTAATGCAACTAAAGTAGTTTGTATGGTCTTTATAGTCTCATATAAATCAGCATCTTTTATTGATTTTGTGGTACTATCCAAATTGGTCAATATGTTAGAAATTTTTTGATTGTTCTGATTTAAATTAGCAGTAAATGCGTTTAAATTATCTGCTGTTTTTGCAATAGAACCATTTTGTTGATTGACCATGCCTTGAATAGAAGCAAGGGACTTATTTAAATTAATAGTAGTTGCTGAAAGATTTTCAAGAATGACTTTGAAATTTTGCCTATTCTCGTCATTCAATGTTTTATTGACATTGTTTAATACAAGCTCTAAAGAACGAATGGTATTTTTTACTTGTTCTCCAACAGGAGATAATTCATTCATTAAATCACCTAATAAACTAGTAGCTGGGGCAGATTGTATGGTATCTCCACTCATGATCATTGTAGTTCCATTACCTTGGATAATATTAATAGCGTTTGTTCCTAAAGGATTTTCTTGAATGGTGGCAATGGAATTCTTTGGAATTTTATACAATTGATTCAATTTGATACAAACCACTAGTTCAGATAAATTGTTGTTCATGTTTTCGATTTCAAAAACAGTTCCAACTTGAAATCCGTTCACAAATACTGGATTAGAAACAATCAATCCTTTAGTATCTGCATATTTAGCATAGATAAATGTGCCTGATTTAAAGAAGGTCTTACCTTTTAGAAAATTGAATCCAAATATGATTAGGGTGACTGCAATAACAGTTAAAGCACCTACTTTAGTTTCATTTGATACACGCATGATATGAGATTGCTTGAGTTCGGTACAAAATTAGCTAAAAAATAACCTAATTCCCGTTTGCTTTCTGTTGATTCTCTAAAGAATTCTTATAGCGTAGTAATGCCTTGGTGATGGCTTCGCAAAGTTCATTTTGACCAATTTCACTATTTAGGTACTCTTCCTCTTCTGGATTGGATATGAAACCAGTCTCGATCAATACTGCTGGCATAGCAACGGCTTGTAATACCCAAATACCTGTAGGTCTTTGTTTTGCTTCTCTACTTACTCTTCCTGCAGCTTTAAATTCTTCTTCGATAGTCAACGCTAAACTTGCAGCTCTTTGAAAATATTGTTGAGCCAAGATACTGGCCATCATTTTTTTAGTAGGATCAATTTCTGATTCGTATTCTTTAATTTGCTTCAATGATACAGAGTCTAATTGCTCTACCACTTCATCTACCATTTCTCCTGCTACTTCTTTTCTTAGATCAGATTTACCAATATTGTAGATATAGGTTTCTGTTCCTATTGCTGTGCTTGGTGTATAAGTCGTCTTGTAAATAGGCACGTCTCTCGTCACTTTCCTTTTTTTACCTTTTTTCTTTACGGTGTATGTCTTTTTTGTATAACCTACCACTTCTCTAACTGCTTTTCCTCTTGCTGAATTTGTATGGATACATACAAATAAATCACCTTTCGCAGCATTGGCGATTTTAGCTTTTTCTACTACAGAATGGTAGATATCTGTAGTTCTAGTCATTACTACTTCTACGTCAGGCATTGCTTGTTTGATAAAATCTTCCAATTTCAAGGCAATTGCTAAAGAGACAGCAGCCTCTGTGGAATATTTACCTTTAGAGCCAATATCAGTGCCGCCATGACCAGGGTCAATTACGATACGTTTTAAGGATTTTGTTGGGGTTTGGGCCTGTAGACTTTGTCCAAGACTGCTAAAAAGGGCAATTAGACTAAAACTAAATGCTAAAATCATTCTATTTTGCTTCATAATCAGTTCCTTAACATTGTTTTACTTTATTTTTGCTGGAGTGAACCTAGCAGGATATAAAAATAACGCAAAAAAGACCTTTTCTATTGTTAAAATGCTCATTTTAACGGTATTAATTTCTGCATTTTATTCCAATTTATATGCTCAAACGGATACTTTGACCAAGAAAAAGATCCAACTTTCCAAAGATAGTGTAGATGCTGTAATTAGTTACAATGCTTCGGATTCTGGGGTAATGCTTTTAAAAGAAAAGATTTTCTATTTATATGGCAATGCTAAAACAACCTATAAAACAGCACAATTAGAAGCGGGAAAGATCATTTTTGACCAAGAAACACAGAATATCACTGCTTATGGCGCAAAGGATAGTTCAGGAAATTTAAAAAGTAAACCCAGGTTTAAAGAAGGGGATATAAACTCCATCAATGACTCCATTTTCTATAATATGCAATCAGGTAGGGGGTTAACAAAGAATAGTAATTTTCAACAGGGAGAAATTTTTGTTCAAGCAGATGCAATGAAAAAAGTAAATCCTACAGATGCTTTTGCATGGAAAGCTAGATTCACTACCTGTAATTTAGATGAACCCCATTTTGCTTTTAGAACCAATAAACTCAAAATTGTCACCAATAAAATTGGGGTCTCAGGGCCAGCTTTTCCTGAATTCGAAGGGGTGCCTATGCCAATTGGTATTCCTTTTGGTATTTTCCCATTAAATAAATCTGGTGGCCAGTCTGGTTTTATGGCGCCAGCTTTTACGTCTAGCGAAGACTTTGGACTTGGATTTGAAGGAATAGGTTATTATAAAGTGATCAACCAACACATGGATGCTACAGTAAGAGCCAATCTGTATTCATATGGTGGTTGGAACATCAATATGAATACTAAGTATATCCAACGCTATAAATACCTTGGTAATTTTAATTTAAGTCTTCAAAAAACCAGGGCTCTTAATAGGAATAATTCCATTGCTGATGAATTTACTGGAGGCAATACGTATATGTTAAACTGGTCTCATTCAATGGATCCTAAAGCAAAGCCTGGAACCAGTTTCACAGCCAATGTTAATTTTGGTAGTACCAAATACAACCGAAACTTATTGAATAATGCTACCCAAAATTTTCAGAACCAGATCAGTTCATCGGTTTCTTATAGTAAATCTTGGAATAATAGATACAATCTATCTGTCAACTTAACACACAATCAAAACAATAACCTTGGTTTGGTGAATATGAGTTTGCCAAATATCAACTTTAATGCTATAACAGTTTATCCTTTTCAGTCAAAAGATCAGGTTGGTGAAGGAAAGTGGTATGAGAAAATAGGTATTGGTTACAATGGTAGTATACAAAATCAATTGTCTTTTTATGATTCTTCATTCAGTATTCAAAGAATTTTAGATACGATGCAATGGGGCGCAAATCATAGTATTCCAATTACTTTGTCATTGCCTTCACTTGGACCAATCACAATTGCACCAAGCATTAATTTTGAAGAAAAATGGTTTGGTCAACAAAATATCAAAACTTGGAATAGTCAATTACAAAAAGTGGATACCACAATAAACAGAGGTTTTTATAGAGCGACCCAAATGAGTTTTGGTTTGGGTACTGCTACAAGAATTTTTGGTACTTACAAATTTAAAAGAGGAAATATCAAAGCAATTCGTCATGAAATTAGACCAACTGTTTCCATCAATTATAAACCAGATATGGCAAAATCCTATCATTATAGTACACAAGTAGATCCTAGTGGTAGAACGTATCGTTTTTCAAAATATGATGGTAATGGATTGGGTGGCGCATTTAGTGAAGGTCAATTTGGAGGATTAGGTTTTGGGGTGGATAATTTTTTAGAGATGAAAGTGAAAGACAAGCAAGATACAAGTGCAGATGCATTTAAAAAATTTAAATTAATAGAAGGTTTTGGTTTTAACTCTAATTATAATTTTTTAGCAGATAGCTTTGCATTAGGTAGTTTTAATTTTTATGCGAGAACAACCCTTTTTGAAAAATTAAATATTACCACGTCCTTTATTTTAGATCCATATCAAACAGATAATAAAGGATTCAGGGTAAATAAATTATCTATTGATCCAACTCGTTTAAATTTTGGAAGTATCACCAATGGTGGCATCTCTTTTTCAACCTCCTTTGCAAGCAAATCAAAAGATAAAAATAAGGATGCTAAGAGGACGATACCAATAGATCCTTTTATGACACCCGATGAACAACAAAGACAGTTAATGTATGTGAGGTCAAACCCTGCTGAGTTTACTGATTTTAATACGCCATGGACTTTAAACCTGTCTTACTCATTTCAGTTTTCTAAAATGATCCAACCTGATTTTTCAGGTTTCAAATTACAAACTTTTTCAACTTTAAATTTAACGGGTGATTTTAGTGTATCACCTAAATGGAAAGTAGGTGGGAGTAGTTTTGTAGACTTATCTAAAGTTTCTGTACAACAATTGAGTTTATTCATCACTAGAGAAATGCATTGTTGGCAATTGGCTATCAATGTAATGCCAATTGGTATTTATAGGTCATTCAATATCACGGTGAATCCAAAATCAGGTATCTTAAGAGACCTAAAAATCAATCGAAGTAGGACTTTCTCTAACTCAACATTTTAGGCTGGATTATGCAGCTTGTAATGTGCTGACATTGTATCAAAAGCCAATTGTTTTAATGACTGTACAGTATGTCCTTGGCTAGAAATGGGTGCTAGTATATCCATTCGAATTTTTCCTGGTTTAAAACACATGATTGGGTATGCAGGTAAAATCTTCTTTGTATTTAATATAACAACAGGTATAATTGGCTTCTGTGTATCAACCGCTAATTTAAATGCACCATCATAAAATGGTCCAATCCACTATCTAAAACACGCTTCATGTTATCAAAACTTGTTTTTCGACTATGATCATTCTTTCTATCTACAATAACTGATCCAAATTGATAGATCCAACCAAAAATAGGTACATAGATAAAACTTT
Source organism: Chitinophagia bacterium (assembly GCA_009924165.1). Classification (GTDB taxonomy): domain Bacteria; phylum Bacteroidota; class Bacteroidia; order Chitinophagales; family Chitinophagaceae; genus Sediminibacterium. The sequence goes on from RFSD01000046.1 coordinate 9,285, forward strand.
TTTTAGCAATTGTTTTATTAGCTCTTGGTAAAAAAGGGGTACTCAGTGGTACATCAATTAAACTATTATGATTGCAAATAACGATTGCTGGGCCTATATCATTAAAATGATGTTTGCCTGTGACTGAAAATCTTAATCCTGATAAAGTTAAAAAAAGACTCATCCAAATTCTGGATATTGTTCTATGCCATTTTGTTTTATTCGGCTCTTGTAAAAAGAAACAAACAAGGTAAAACCATATAAAAAGAAACATAGTTGATGCAAAAACAAATAAAGCCCAAAAGGCCAATATTCTTCCTGTGTATAATTTATTTTTATTTGTCATTTTAAATGGACCAATCGATAGGGTCTTTTTTTACTAGATTTAAATATTGGTTGGTTGCACTAAAATGCTTGCATCCAAAAAAACCATTATAGGCACTTAATGGAGAAGGATGTGCTGCCTTTAAAATTTTATGTTTTGTTGCGTCAATTAAAATTTGTTTTTGACTTGCATAATTGCCCCACAAAATAAACACTAAGTTTGATTTTTCTTTTGATAATAATTGAATTAAATCATCTGTAAATTGTGTCCAACCAATTTTGCTATGGCTACCTGGCTCATCTGCTCTAACAGTTAGTGCACTATTGAGTAATAAAACACCTTGCGTTGCCCAATGCGTTAGGTCACCCGAACTTGGAATGGGCATGCCAATGTCTTTATTCAATTCTTTATAGATATTCATTAAAGAAGGTGGAATTTTACATCCAGCTGGTACAGAAAAACTGAGTCCCATGGCTTGTCCAGGCTGATGATAGGGGTCTTGTCCAAGAATCACCACTTTCACATTTTCATAAGGGGTCTTATTAAATGCATTAAAGATGAGGCTACCCTTTGGGTAAATTGTTCTATTAAGTGCTTTCTCAGTTTTGAGGTGTGCAGTGATTTGTTTAAAATAGGGGCGCTCAAAAAGTGGTGCCAACCTCCATAATCACTAAATTACATCTTTTAGCGATAAAATAGTTGGTTCAATATGAAAAAGGGGATCCTCAGCATCTTATTAATTGTTTTTTCATTCAATCTTTATGCTGCTTCAGCATTAAGTGATTCTATTCTGAAACATAGAATAGCTATTTTAAAATTAATTACCGATTTACAAATTAAAAATCCCTCTGAAGTATTAAATGGGTCTTTTCCTTCTTATAGGAAATATTATTTTAGTTCAAAATTAAAACAAGAAGACAATGTATTTTTCACTTCTCTAGTTTTATTCAATATTGGACAATTTTCTTTTTTAATGCATCCTGAGGAATTATCTATGTTAGAAAAAATGAAATCAAATGCTTTGGTATACATTGATCGTTTTAAAAATCAAAATAATCATTTGACCTATAATTTTTGGCCAAGAAATCCGCCTCAAATTTTTCCAAATGGTGGGTGGTTGAATTTATTAAATAAAAAAGCTGCCTTAGCAGATGATATAGATGATGGTGCTATTACTTTATTGGCTTTAGGTTCGAATGATTCCCTTGCAAAATTAATGCAATCAAAAATTGGAGCATTTAGAGTTGGTTTAATCAAACCTAATCGGAGTTTTTACAAAGAATATAAAGACAGGCCAGTTTATAGTACTTGGCTTGGCACTAAAATGCCTAAAGATGTGGACTTGTCTGTACTCACAAATGTATTATTGATGCATACGATTGCAAAGATTCCTTTAAATGCAACAGATTCTGCTAGCTTTGATTTAATTGTGGACTTGGTTAATTCAAATAAACACCTAACAGATCCAACTTATGTTTCTCAACACTATGCAAATAGTGCAACCATTTTATATCATGTTGCTAGATTGGCTTATTATTCTAATTATCCTGCATTGTTGGCATTGAAACCTGTATTATTAGAACAAGCAATTGAATTGTCAAGACAGGCTAGATTTCCCTTAGAGCAACTTTTGTTAAATACAAGTATCTTAAGATTAGGAGGGAAAATTGATTTTCCAATTGAGATAAATGAAGTTTCATTGAAGGCGAATAATTATCCCTATTTTGTCGCGAATATTGCATCGGTTTTAAATAATCCATTTAAAAGAATTGTGAATCGTTCCAATATTGTTCGATTTGATTATTATTCTTATGCATTTAATTTGTCTTTGATGTATGAGAATTTGATGTTGAGAGGGGATTTTTAAGAAGCAATTTTTTCAGTTTATATACTTATTATTGTATCAAATTTATATCCTTTATGGAAACAATTGAAATTTCGGGTGTATTAGGAATGATTGCCGCAGTTGTATTGACCCTGAATATTTGTATGGGGATTTTAATGAGTACTAACTATAGAAAACTACCCATCTGGAAAAAGATTCCTCAAGAATATCAAATTTTAAAGATGGTCGACTTGCATGAATATACCAGTTATGCAGCCTTAGTTATTGTGTTTTTACATATCATCATTTTGCCACTTGATCCTGCTTCTGATTTTAGTTTTTCTACTATTCTGTGGCCAGCAACTAATCAGCATCAACCCATTTTTGTATGGTTGGGATATAGTTCTTTAATTGCATTGTTGTTAGTGATTATTACCTCTCAAAATCCTATTCGAAAAGCTTTGGGTTTCAGTCTTTGGAAATACATACATGTGATT